>JAFUCW010000305.1 GCA_017459485.1 Eggerthellaceae bacterium
CGACGGTTACTGTTCCGGAGACAAGCGTCGATGTTGGAGGGCAGGAAGTTGTTGTTCCTGCCGAGGACCGTACGCTAGAGAACTTCGACGTTAATGTTCCTGAGCAAACCCGACAAATTGATGCGGACATGTTCCCCCCTGACTACGACGAGGCGTATCAGTTCACGCTGCAGCACCTAACGAGCGATTGGGGGGTTTTGCTGCTGTTTAGCGTTGTGTGCGTGGGCTCATGCATTTTGATCCTTCGCAGGGACGAGAGGGTTAAGTAGAGCGTAGCGCGGAGAGGTCTGCCGACTAGCGCATACAACCGATGAGACAGAGGGCAGGGCGGGTCTCAGTACCAAGAAAGACCGGTCGTTAGCACAGCTCGTTACTATAGCCCCCTTGGGTAGATTATCCTTTTACTGTTGAAGAGCATCGATGGCTTGACGAATGCCAAGCGCGCGGTCCGAAACGAATCCCGGCCGCCCATGCTTACCATCCGCGCGTTGTCGGCCGCGGAACGCCTTGGATAAACAACCCACTCGTTGTCGGCCGCGGAACGCCTTGAATGGCACAAGTATGGCACGTGGCTGTGCCGAAGGCAATCGGTTTCGGGTGTCGGCCGCATGAGCGCCTTTGATTGGCTAGAAAGGTGTTTAATTGAAAGGACGCAAAGCGACTTACCCCACGGCAATCCTTGCAGGTGGCAGGTCCGAATTGCGGGGGGAGAACAGCACGCGCACGTCGCAATCGAGGGCGTCTGCGTATCGGGCGAGCGTGCCCACGCTCAACGAGGCAATGTTGCCGCGCTCGATGTCGGAGATGCGGCCTTGCCCCACGCCGATGCGCTCGGCAACCTGCTCCTGCGTCAAGTCGAGCTCCTTGCGGATCTCCTGCAGGTTGTATTCCTCTATCCAGTCGTACAGACGGGCGATTTTCTCTTCTACCTTCTTTTCGGATAGACCGTACTTTTCGATCATCTTTCGCGTGCTTGCGCTAATCATCTTTGCTCCTCTTGCTCTCGTTTTTAAGGCTCGCAAGGTGCTCGCTGTAAATGCGATCGGCTTTGGGTATCGCGGACTTGTACCATTCGGCCCACTTGTCTTTGCCTCGCGCTTTAGGGTTATTCGCCCCGCTCTTATCTCCTCCCAGGAGCATAATGGCCATGCGGTTTGGGTCAAATGCGAAGAGCACCCGAATCTCGCTTGTTCCCGGAGACGCAGGGCGCAGCTCCTTCATGTTCGCATGCGCCGATCCGTGAATCGAATCTACGAGTGGCCTGTCAAGCACGGGGCCTTGTTGCGCAAGGATTTCGGCGGCTGCGAAAAGGCAGTACTGCTCTTGCGGCTCCTGCGTGTCAATCCACTCTTCTATGTACGTATAGTCGATTTCCCACATTCTAGTAATATAGTATATTTACGATATTTGAAGCAAGCTGCGTAAGAAATAAAGGAGGAAGTCATATCTATTCTCGTATGAGGATATTTCGCTTGCAAGATAGATGGGGCAGACGGTGACCTTCGGGTTCTTCCAGGCTAGCTTGCGGGTGCAAACAGGTCGTCTGCGGTCACGACGGACTGGGCGATGCCGGAGTACCTGTTCTCCTTGAGCCCGTAGGTCGTTATCAGAGTGACGTGAACAGCGCTTCGGGTCTTCGCAAGCGCCTTGAAATCGGAAACCTTGTGGCGCAGCGATTCCTCGACGGCTTTGGTGATGGCGAAGTCGTCGGTTGCGAATTTCATCTCGCAGAGGTTGATCACCTGGTCCTTGCGGTCAATGAGCAGGTCTATCTGGCTCCCGTTTATCCCGTTGTCGGGGTCTTCTTTGCACGACCAGGAGCTGACGGATGCAAGAACGCCGCTGATGCCAAGGGCGCGCTTGATCTGGGGCACGTGCTCGAGGCACACCCTTTCGAACGCAAGGCCGCACCAGGCGTTTCGCGTGCTCGAATCTGCCGAATTCTCCCAGAAGCATTCGTCCCTTGGGCCGTTTTCTAGGAATTTGTAGTAGAACAACGTGTAATTGTCCACAAGCTGGTAGAGGGAGCCGCGCTGCTTGTTGCCGAATTTCCGGTATTCCCTTAGGAACCCGCAACTTTCGAGTTCCTCGAGCTTTCTGGAAAGGGCGCCCGACTCTGTCAGGGAAGTGGCAGCGAGTATCTCTTCCCGCGTCATGCCTGCCTTTCGCTTTGCCAAAGAGGACACGATGGCAAGGTAGTCTTCGGGGTTCTTGAAAAGCGATGCATAGAGATGGTCGAACTCCCGTTTCAGCGGCGCATCCTGCGCGAAGAAGATCGCATCGATGTTTTGCGCGAGGCTTTTGCCACGTTTGAGGAAGTCCCAGTAGAAGGGAACGCCGCCCATTATCATGTAGCATTCAAGAACCTGATGCATGTTCATTTCGATGCCTTTTGCGGCAAGCATCTGTTCACATTCGCCCAGAGTGAACGGCTGCAGGTGAATTTGCTTGGTAAGCCTGTTGTACAGCCCGCCCTTGTTGTGGACGATCTTGTTAAGCATCCAGGAAGTGGCGGAGGCGCATACGACAAGAACTATGTCCTTGCGGCCCGACGCCCACCCGTTCCAGAAGTTTTCCAGCGCGGTGACCAGGCCGCTTTTCGGCGTGTCCATCCACGACAGCTCGTCGATGAAGATGACCTTCTTGTTTCCGGGAGCCTGCCGGACAAGGTCTTTGAGGAGGGCGAACGCCTCGAGCCAGCTAGAAGGTTGGTCGAAGCTCTTGAGCCCGGCATCCTTCAAGGATTCGGCGAAGGCGTAGAGCTGGTCGCTAAGGGACCCGGCTGCCAAGCCCGCATGCTGGAAAGTGAATTCGTAGCCGAAGGATTCTCGGACGAGAAACGTTTTTCCAACGCGCCTTCGTCCATACACCGCTATGAATTGCGAGTACTCGTCCGAAAGCGACGATACAAGCTGTTGTCGTTCTGCTTCGCGCGCTACGAGCATGTCGCTCCCTTCTATAATCTACGGTAACGCTATTATTTTACCTGTTACCGTAAATAATAATATATGCTACGGAGCAAATTAATAGTGAATTTCCTCTTCAAATAAGGGGAAGTAATTATAAGTTACGGTAACTATAAAAAAATGATGGTTACC
>JAFUCW010000306.1 GCA_017459485.1 Eggerthellaceae bacterium
AAGCGCCTCGCGGGCGGTTGTCACGGCAAGCTGGGCATTGTCGAGGGCCAACTGGGCATCGCGCACGGCGTTGTTCGCAGAAGAGAGGGCATCCGTTGCCTGGTTGCCTGCTGCGTCGGCTTCCTCCTGCGTTTCGTATTCGGTAGAAAACACCTTGTCGTAGCTTTCCTGGGCACGTGCTTGCGCATTCACGGCGGAATCCAAGGCGTTCTGCGATGAGGCAACGTTGTTCTCGGCCGTCTTAAGGGCTTGTTCCGCATCCTGGACCGCTTTGTCAAGCGATGCGTTGCGCAACGTGAACAGCACGTCACCTGCTTGGACCAGATCCCCTTCGGCGACAAGCACGTTTTCGACTATGCCGTCCACCTCGGGCGTGACAACCACCTGCGAAGCAGGCTTGATGGCCCCCGAGGCAGAGACGCTGCTCTCGAAAGTGCCCTCTGTCACCTGTTCGACGGAAAAAGATGCTTCGCTCGATTCGGAGGACGTGGCTTGAGAAAGCGAGTTGGAAAGCCACCAACCAATGCCCGCCAAAGCAAGGGCCCCAACGACGCATCCCGCAATGATGCGGTTGCGGCGCCGGCGCTTTTTGCGGGCTTCGAGCGTGCGGTACGCGTTGAGCGCCTCGGCGTCCCCTTCGAACGCACCGTCCCGAGAAACGGGCAGAGAGGGTGCACCCTGGGCAGGTAAAGGCGCATGTGTTGCCGAGTTGGGTTGGGGAGAAGGCTGCCCGTTCGGCCAAGGAGGAGTGGGGTGTTCGCTGGTCCCAATTTCGGAGTTGGTGTGATCAGGCACTGCTGCTCCTATCGTAGTGCGTTTAACTGGTTCCCTTAGTGTCTATAGTAACGAACCAATGGTTAAGGTCAAGTGAAGATTGATATAAGACGAAAGAGCAATTCGTCTTAAAGATTCACGATTTGCAGGGAATTAGCATGGCTTGCGCGCCACGAGCACACGCTGCCGGTCGGCAAGGTCGTGCACGACGCGCACGCGGTCGAACCCAGCCGAACAGGCCATGTCAAGCGCTTTGTCCAAACACGACTCATGGAGCTCGACGGCAAGCATTCCTCCAGGCTTAAGCAAGCGCAAGGAAAGCGGAAGAATACGGCGGAACACGTCGAGGCCATCGGCACCCCCATCGAGCGCGAGGACGGGTTCAAAGTCGGCAACCTCCGAATCGAGCGAGGTAAGCTCAGCCGAAGGTATGTAAGGAGGATTGGACACGACCAAGTCGACTGTTCCGTCCATGTGTCGGTCGATCTCCTCCCCAAGATCGCACTCAATTACGCGAACGCGGTCTTCCAGGCCCAAAGAACGGACGTTGTCGCGGGCAAGGGCGCACGCAAGAGGCGAAACATCGGTGGCGACAACGTGCGCGTCCACAAGCTCCGAAGCAATCGAGCACGCGATGTTGCCGCTCCCCGTGCAAAGGTCGACCACGCTCAGGGCGCGCTTTCCCGCTCCTGTTTCGCGAAGCACCACGTCGCCATCTGCATCGAGCGCGACAGGTATGGGTTCGCCTTCATCGAGCTGCAAAAACAAACCGGCATCGTCAAGAGAGACCAGCGTGGCGGACTCGAGCGCGCCAGAATCGGGAATGGTGCGAACATCTGCCGTTTCGGGTTGCGCAAGCTCGTCTATAGCGGCAAGCGCTTCGCTTACCAGCACCTCGGTTTCAGGCCGCGGGATAAGCACGCCGGGCCTGACCGAAAGCGTGACGAAGCGAAAATCGGTCGTCCCGGTAATGTATTGCAGGGGCTCCCCTCCTGCGCGCCTGCGAGTATAGTCGCGCAGGACATCCCGCTGCTCCTGAGTAAGGACCTTGTCAAGACTGACGTAGAGTTCGATGCGCGTACACTCGAGCACATCGGCAACAAGCCATTGAGCGGAAAGACGAGGATTGCCGTCCCCTTTTTCGCGGAGAAACCCTTCGATCCACTCAAGAATGCGCTTGACTGTCCACTCTTCTTCCATGTCAGGTTGATGGCGCGGCGGATGCGGCAGACGCTATACCGCCTGTTCCAGCTTGCGGGCGCGGTCGGCGGCCTGAAGGGCGGTTATGAGCTCTCCGAGCCCGGAGCCGCCGGAGAAAAGAAGCACTCCGTTGTAGGTGCCGTTGTATCCAATACGATGGTCGGTCACGCGGTCCTGCGGGCCGTTGTAGGTACGAATCTTCTCGGAACGGTCGCCGGTGCCAATCTGCGCAAGGCGTTCGGCACCCTCCGCAGCACGCTGCTCTTCGAGCATCTTTTCGTAGAGACGCGCACGAAGCACGCTCATCGCGGCGATCTTGTTCTGAAGCTGCGACTTCTGGTCCTGGGACTGGACGACCAGGCCCGTCGGCAAATGGGTGATGCGCACGGCGCTGTCCGTCGTGTTCACGCATTGCCCACCGGGACCACCCGCACGGTACACGTCGATGCGCAAATCCTCTTGTTTGATATCGACTTCCACCTCGTCGGCTTCCGGAAGAACGGCAACCGTTGCCGTTGAGGTATGAATGCGGCCCTGGCTTTCGGTCTTGGGAACGCGCTGCACGCGATGAACGCCCGACTCGAACTTCATTTCCGAGTAGACCTTGTCACCCTTGACCTTGAACTGGATTTCCTTGTACCCGCCTGCTTCCGAAGGTGAGGCATCG
>JAFUCW010000024.1 GCA_017459485.1 Eggerthellaceae bacterium
ACATGCAGCTTTGGCATCTACGCCGCCTTTTCGTACATGATCACCATGCGTGTGTACAGGCCGTTTTGTCCTGCCAGGACGTTTGCCCATCGGTAGGAGCCCTCCGCCTTCACGAACGAGCTGCCTACCTCCGAAGCGCTCAGCGGCACCCATCCCTTCGTGACAAGCTGGTCTTTCACCGCTCGGATGACCTCTTGCTCGGTACCGTGAATGCGCGCGCCCACCACTCCCTGCGATGCGAGCACTTCCGCGTCGGAGAAGGCACTGAAATCCACCACCTCGCCTTCGAAATCACCCGGCAACTCCCCTGCCGCTGGAAGCCCCGCCACTTTCCCGAACAGCCCTTCGACGATTCCGTTGCCAGCCGCGCTCCCTCTTTCTTCCGACATGCGAACACGCACCGTCTCCACGGGGGCCTCCTGGGACATGTCCGCCGCCCTGGCGCTCGCCCAAGGCAGCATCGTGCACGCTCCTACGATCGCGCACGCCGCTGCCAAACGCTTTTCCCAACTTCTCAGACCACTACTCCCGGACGATAGGGGTCTATCGTGAAAGACACTTCATGGCTCACCTGCCCAATCCGCACGCCGAACACCGCCCCCGAAAAGCTTCGACCAAACAGAGTGGGCGTGAACCGCAATACGGCCTTGTACTCGGCGAATCCAAGCACTCCGCTCGACGACTCGACGTCGACGTCAAGGTAGCCTTCGCTAAACGACGCTCGCAGGAAGTCACGCACGAGCGCCTCGCTGTCGGCAGGGCCCTGCCCATGCGCAGGCGACGCAGCGCAGAGACGAACCGCCTCCTTCGCAATCCGGTCGAACGCAGCACAGTGCTCCATGAACAACATCGCGTTGAATACCACGAGCGCAACGGCGATGACGGCAGGAATGCACACGGCAAGCTCCACGGTCATCTGCCCGCGTTCGGACCTTGCGCCTAGAAGCCTTGTTTGACCCGTTACTCCCATCGCCTTACCTCGACCATCTGCCCCGACGCTTCGAGCATCGACGAAAGGGCCCGTTCGATAAGGTGCGCTCCCCCATCTTTGATCGCTGGTGGAAGGGTGATCTCAATAGGTATCGAAGGGCCGTCCGAGCCAAGAAGTTCGATGCGCGCTATGACGAAGGTGGCATCCCATTCCTGATAAGACGACAGTATCTTGCCTCCCGCGATGCCCACGAGTGCAGAAAGCGGGTCTTGAGCGATGCCGCCATACGCGTGGAACATCGCATCCTTCGCCCCAAGGAGTCCTTGGGAAAACGCGCCACTCTCCGCCAATGCGACATGGTAGGTGTTCACAAGTACCGGCTTGTGGGAAACAAGGTCGGGCGGATCGAGTCCGGCAGAGGAGATGGCGTCTTTCAGCTTCCCCGACGCCCATCTCCCTAAACCAACCGACCCCAGGAGGGGAAGGGAGCCAAGGGCGAACTCAACGTTTGAAAGAAGCGCCTCTGTGCCCTTGGTGTAGCCTACGAGCATGCCCGACCACATTCCCAGTGCGGCATCGAACACCTGGGCAGGCATTGCTTCGGAAAGCACTCCGTCGAGCAAGGACGAGACGACCGTTTCGGCCTCGGACGCGTCGTCGTCGGCCAACGTCGCTGCCGATATTGCCGCACGCATCCCCAAC
>JAFUCW010000307.1 GCA_017459485.1 Eggerthellaceae bacterium
TGCAAAAACCCGTATGATTGGAGTACGTTATGCCTATGACCATCAGCCTGGAAGACCCGGTAAAGACTGAATTTGCCGAAGTGTGTGCGGAAATCGGGATGTCGGCGTCCACTGCGTTCAACATCTTCGCGAAGGCCGTCATCCGCGAGCGGCGCATCCCCTTCGAGCTTTCCGCCGACAGCTCCTACGAGCAGCAGCGCCACGCCTACGAGCGTCGTGTGAACGAAGGCCTGTGGCGTGGCTACCAGCAGGTGCTGGAGGGCAAGACCCATTCCCTTGATGAGGTGATAGCCGAACGCGAACGGCGGGAGAAGGCAGGTTCCAATGCCTGAAGAGTACAACGTCGTGCTGTCGGACGAGGCCGAAGAGTTCGTCCTTTCCATTTCCTCTAGGCCATAGAGCCGAACGCTAGAATCCTTGCTGCTTTTGCGCACCACCCCGTTCATCGGGCGCGTGTACGACCCTGAGTTCGAATCCGCCACGCCGCCGGAAGGCTGCCGTCGCCTTGTGGTGTCCGGAACCACCATCGAGATCTTCTATCTGGTCGACGAGGATGCCAAGCAAGTAAAGGTGATTCTCGTCGACGACGCCCGCATGGACCCCCTCTCTCGCTTCTAGTGTAGGAGCGTGCCAGACAATATGTCCATCGGGGGTGCGCCAGGGCGCTCGCCGGTATGGCAGCGGGTTATGCATTCCTGCCTGAACTGCTTGCTGAAAATAACCGATTTTGCCCTCTGACGCGTGTCAGATCCCTTTCCCCTGACACACCCTGACACGCGCAGTCCTGAACTAATAAGCATGCCAATTCCTGCCGTTTTGCGTCTATGCCTGCACTCCTCAAAAGCCCTTCACATTTCCTTGCGCGTGGGGCGGCGTTGGCCTACAATGGCACAGTTGCCTTTCGGGGCGGCATGCAAGCGAATATTGTTCCGCTGCCAAAGACAGCCGGTACCGACAAGGTTTAATCGCGCAAGCGGCCCGCCGAGGTGGTTTAAAGGCTAAAGCTTTTCGACCCCTGTGTTTTTGGCGCAGGGGTCGTTTCTTTTCCCGATTCGGCCCACCGCGCGTGGCGGAACCGGAAGGGAAAAGAAGGAGGTGTGAATATGCCCAACGTGAAGAACCAGGAAACGGTTGCCAAGATCAAGGAAGAGCTTGCCGCAACCCAGGCAGTGTGGATCGTCGATTATCGCGGTCTGACCGTGAAGGAGATCCAGGAGCTTCGCCGCAACGTCCGCGAAGCGGGCGCGAGCATGAAAGTGTACAAGAACACGCTCATGCATCTGGCGCTGACTGAATCCGAGCTGCCCACCATGGACGACCTGCTCGAAGGCCCGTCTGCGTTCGTGTTCGCCGACAGCGATCCCGCTGCCGCTGCCAAGGTGATCAAGAACTTCGCCAAGTCCAACGAAAACCTCTCTATCAAGGGAGGCATGATGGAAGGTGAAGCCTACGACGCCGCCCAGGTTGAAGCTATCGCTTCGCTGCCGAGCAAGGAAGAGCTCATGGGCCAGGTGGCCGGCATGATTTCCGGCGTTGCCCGTGGCCTTGCCACGACGATCAGCGGTGTTCCCCGCGGTCTTGCTCAGTCGCTTTCTCAAGTGGCCGAGCAGAAGCCTGCCGCCTAAGCCAGGCAGGAAGTGCTGCCAGGACCAGGCAAACTGCCTGTTTCCCAAGGCAGCAGAGAGCCGCGTAAGAGCGGTGCCGCCTCAGGGCGGATGCGGCATGAACCGCCGCATGACGTATTGAAACATGGCCGGGACTGTCCGGTGCATACAATTGCCGGAGCAATCCGGCAACAAGAAAGGAGCCTATCATGGCTGTTACTCGCGAAGAGATTCTGGAAGCTTTGAAGGAAATGTCGCTGCTCGAGGCAAGCGAGCTGGTCAAGGACATCGAAGAGACCTTCGGCGTGTCCGCTGCCGCTCCGGTGGCCGTGGCTGCCGCCCCTGCTGCCGGTGGCGACGCTGGTGGAGCCGGCGCTGACGAGAAGAGCGAATTCGATGTCGTCCTCGAAGGCTTCGGCGACAACAAGATCGGCGTCATCAAGGCCGTCCGCGACATCACCGGCCTGGGTCTGAAGGAGGCCAAGGAACTGGTCGAGGGCGCTCCTGCTCCCATCCAGGAAGGCGTTGCCAAGGATGCTGCCGAAGAGATGAAGGCCAAGATCGAAGAGGCTGGCGGAGCGGTCACCCTCAAGTAATAAGTTCCGCTGTTCTACGAACAGCGGAACCACTCGTCGCTGCGGAGGGCCCGGGTACCCCATCTTCCTGCTTGTTTTGTCCCTCGCGTACCGAAGTACGCGTCGGGCCAAAGGCGCGGGACCCTGGGGCACCGGGGCCCTCCTCGCTGTCTCTTCGGCCACCTGCGCGTGGATGCTCGCGGCGCCCGGGCACTCCATCTTCCTGTCCCGGGTATTCGCTGCGTGCGTGCATTCTTTTCGGCAAAGTAACGCTTTTGAGATTACGGAACAGCCCCTTTATGCGGGCTGTTTTGTTGCTATAATGCACAACGAGACCCCAGGCAGACGGGGCAGGAGAGAAGGAGATTGACATGGCCGTTACTATCAATACCGACGAGTGCGTAGGTTGCAGCGTATGCGTGGATGCATGTCCGAGCGATGCTTTGAGCGTGGATGGCGTGTGTTCGGTTGACGCCGACAAATGCGTCGACTGCGGCACCTGCATCGACGAGTGCCCCACGGACGCCATTTCCGAGTAGATTATCCGTTTCTCGGAACGTGAAGGGCCCGAACAAGCTGGCCTTTTGCTTGCGCGACATCCACGCGCTCCGGCCAGCAGTACGCTGCCTAGTCGAACATCTTGCCTGCGCGCTCCAGCCAGCTGATGATGGGAATGCCTTGGGGGCAGGCGGATTCGCAATTGCCGCATTTCAGGCAGTCGGAAGCACGGGTTTCGGTGGCGTGCATGCCGTAGAGGCGTTTGGCGTTTTCCGTCATGCCGTAGACAATTTCGCGGTTAGCTGCCGTGAAAATGTTGGGAATGCTCATGTGTATGGGGCAATCGTCTAGGCAATAGCCGCAGCCGGTGCAGGGGATGCTGTCTATTTTGGCCAGCTCGGCTTGAGCTGCCGCAATCGCATCCTGCTCCGTTTGACCCAGTGGCTCAAAGTTGCGCATGTAGGACAGGTTGTCTTCCATCTGCTCGATCGTGCTCATGCCGGATAGCACCGTGACGATACCCGGCAAGCTGGCAGCGAAGCGAATGCCCCAGCTAGCGAAACTCGCAGTTGGGTTTGCTGCGGCCAGGGGCGCGCCGACCGCTTCGGGTGGATTGGCGAGCGCCCCGCCGCGCAGGGGCTCCATCACCACCACGGGTATGCCTGCCTCTGCGCAAATCTCGTAGTTTTCGCGGCTGGCGATGCTTGGTTCCTCCCAGTCGGCGTAGTTGATCTGCAGCTGTATGAAGTCGGGCCTGTCATGCGTGTCCAGGATCTGGCGCAGCAGGCCAGGCGTGCTGTGGAACGAAAACCCCCAGTTGCGCACCAAGCCTTCGGCCTTCTTCTGCTGAACGAAATCCCAGATGCCGTAGTTGTCGTACACATCGTGGTTGTCGGACTGCACGGCGTGGACCAAGTAGAAGTCGAAGTAGCCGGCGCCTGTGCGCTCAAGGCTCGTTTCGAACTGCGCTTTCGTTTCGGATTCGCTTGGCTTGCCAAGCCATGCGTTCATCTTGGTGGCCAGCTGGAAGCTTTCGCGCGGGTAGCGCTCCACCAGCGCCGCCTTGGCCGCTTGCTCGCTTTTGCCGCCATCGTAGACGTAGGCAGTGTCGAAGTAGGTGAATCCGGCATCTATGAAGGCATCGACCATGGCGCTGACCTGCTCGAGGTCCGGGTCTCCGCCGCCTTGGGTGCCCGGAAGGCGCATGAGGCCAAAGCCAAGCTTTGCTATATCGTGCCCAAGGTAGTTATCTGCGTATGCCATAGGCCCTCCTTCTCTCCAGAGCAATTATCTCACGCGCGTCAAGAAGCCACATTGTCTGCGGAGCCGATGCGCAACGAACGTGCCGAAGCATTCAGCGGGTCCAAAGGATTCAGCCGGCGGCAACAGGCGCACCCTTACTACACGCGTGCTACTAGAAGTGCAAGCCCTAAGTATTGCGAAGTCGCTACACAGCAGCGTGCTTGCCTGACGCGCCGCCTGACGCGTCGCCCGAAGCGCTCCCTTTGCGTTTCTTGCGAATGGCAAGACCGACTTTCACAGCGATCAGGGCATATATGGTGCCCAAGATGGCGCCGACCAACACATCGGAGGGGTAGTGCGCAAACAGGTAGAGACGCGAGAAGCATATGAGTAGGGCAAGCACCCACACGACGACCTTCCAATAGCGCTTCGCGGGAGAGAGCGCGATAACCGTGGCGGCCGCGAAGGAGCACCCCGCGTGGCCTGACGGGAACGAGTAGCTGGTGGGATTGTCGAGCATGATCGAATCGAAGCCCAGCGCAATATAGGGCCGTATGCGTTCCACCAGGTGTTTAAGGCAAAGCTCGTTCACGACCAGCGTAAGCAAGAGGGCAACGATAATGCAGATGCCCCAGAAGCGCCATTTGCGCGAGAAGAGCATGCCCACTGCGATGGCGACCCATATGGCACCTGCTTCGCCAAGCATAGTGAAATAGGGGAAGAACGCGTCGAGCGCGGGACTTCCCAGCGCGTCTTGTATGCCATAGAGAATACTTGCGTCCATAGTGCATCATACCTTCCTTGTGCGTAATAGTGCGATTATACCCCTTGCGTTCTATGGTACGTTCAGGCGTCGAGCAGTGTCGAACAACGGCTCGATGTAGGCGAGCGGCGCTGTGTGCACAGTACCCGCCGCAGGGTGGTCAAGTCCTGGTTTGGGAACGATCATGGTAACGGTATGGTCTGCGCGAATGCACTCTGCAGCTTCGTGTCCCGTTTGTGCCGAAAGGCCGCTTGGAACATCGGCGGCGACGACGGTCGCCCCAGCGTCGTGGGCGGCGTTGCATGCGCGAATCCATGTGGCATAGGGCTCTTTGACGGTGTCGCCCGAAAACCCCGTCCCCAGAATGGCGTCGATTACCAGGTCGCTTTCCGCAAGCAAGGCGTCGAGCGTGCGTGCGCCCGGGCCGACCAGGATGTGCGCACCGCCTTCAGCCAGGGCACCGTGCGCCCGAAGCGCTGCTTCCCGGGCGGGTTCAGCACGCAGCTCTTCGGCAGGTCGCGGGGTCACCAGGCAGACCGCGTGGCCATCGTCTAGAAGATGCCGTGCCGCCACCCACCCATCGCCTCCGTTGTTGCCGCTTCCGCACACGACGCAGACCGCATCCATCGGCAGGGCGCGCTCCCGGCATGCCTGCACAAGCGCAAGCGCCGCGCGCTCCATCAGGACCATAGAGGGGATCCCCGCATCAATGCTGTGTCTGTCGGCGAGGCCGGCGCCTCTGCCTGTCAGTAACGGTTTCATGACTTCTCCGTTCCCTTTGCATTGTAGTCCGACAGATTATAGGACAGCCGCATCAGGCTCTCTGACAGATGGACA
>JAFUCW010000025.1 GCA_017459485.1 Eggerthellaceae bacterium
CGGACCGAAGCACCACGTCGACGACCTCTTGGGGCTCCATGGAAAGCGCGTTCATCAGGCCAAGGTATGCGCCATAGCCGAGCGCCTCCTCGATCTTGGTCGGGTCGATCACGCCGCAGCCATGAAGGGCTATGCGCTTCTGCTTGCGATAGAAGGGGATGTCCTCCATTTGGGGATGCTTCTCCCCCGTTTGAGGATCGACGTAGACAAGCCGCTCCACCATCTTTCCCTTCGCTAGGGAGTCGACGATCTCTTCGATGTCTTCCGGTTTGACAAGGCGGTAGAGGATGTCGCCCGGGAAAACGCGCACGAAAGGACCTTCGGAGCAGAGGCCGAAGCATCCCACTTGGCGAATTTCGACGGTGTCTGCAAGGCCGCGCTCGTCGATGAGCGCCTGCGCGGCTTCCTTCAGGCCGGGCGTTCCCGCCGCCAGGCAGCCGGTACCGCCACACACCACCAGGTACTTCTTGCCATCTGCGCCTGAAAATTTGCCTTCAAGTTGTTCGGCGAACATGCCGATGTCACGGCGCAGCTCTTCCATGTTCGCGTACATCATGCTGCACTCCCTTCGGCACGATAGCGTGCAATGATGTCCGGGACATCGGTCACCCTCACGCGAGCGGACACGTCACCGTCTCTGGTCACTGCCGGGGCAGCGGCACAGGCGCCGATGCAGCGCAGGGCGTCGATAGTGAACATTCTGTCTTCCGTCGTTTCGCCCGGCTGGACGCCAAGCACCTCGCAGAACCGGTCGATGACCTTCTGGGCATCCTTTACGTAGCAAGCCGTACCCAAGCAGCAACCTATGACATGCTTGCCTTTCGGCTCGAGGGAGAAAAACGAATAGAAGGTCACGACCCCGTAGATTTCCGCCACCGATATGCCCGTCTTGCGGGAGACGACCTCTTGCACTTCAAGGGGAACGTAGCCGTATTCCCGCTGAATGTCGCTCAGGATCATAATAAGGGGCGTCTTTTCCTCCGCATACCTGTCGCAAATGCGCTCAATCTGCTCTACGGCAGTGCTGTTGAGTACGGCCATATGCCTCTCCTTTCCAGTCGCTGACCCCTGCCGCCGCTACCGACGCTTGAAAAGCGCTGCGGGCGCGAGACCTCCTTAGCTCCTTGCCCGCATACGCGGCACGGCAGTGTTGACTTAAATAGTAATCATTGATTACTATTACTAATTTAGCATAGAAACAAGGTCTTGGCTAGCACCAAAGAGCAAATACTGCAACCGATTTACCAGCGTATGAAGCAATTTCCTAGTGAAACGCGGAGTGAGCAGGCTTGGGCCCTTTCCTGTCCGAACAATACAAGGCGCCAGTGAATTCCGAGCAGAGATGCAGTTATGGAAAGCGCAGATTACTGTGGGCGCTCAATCAAGGGATTCACAGTAAGAATGGGGTTTCCGGACTTTATTTGGGAGTTGTAGTTCTTCACCAGGAGCTCAAGGTATTTCTTCGTGGCTTCTTGCGCCTTTCCAGGCTGCTCGTAGGTGTCGCGGTAGGCGGCGAGCATGCCCTGGAACAGATAGGCGTCCACTTCGCTGAGGTATCGCGCGTCGGAGATGTCGATCATCCCCAACTCGGCGGCACGAGACAAGACGACGAAGCCTCTTTCTATCAGACTGTCGTTGGCCATGAACGTGGCCACGTATTCCCGCACGTCAGCTATTTCCTCCGGGAACAGGCGATAGTAATCGAACATGATGTCGCGCACATGCACGCTTTTCTGCTTGAAAAAGAGGTACTCGAACACGGGCACGTTGCGGAACCCGTAGTAAGCCATGCACTCCCAAAGCTGGATTGCCAGCTGCATCGGCTCCAGCTCGACGCGTGAAAGCACTCGCGCGTCGCGCGCGTAGTCCTTTAAAAAACGGATTGAGCTGTAGGTGAGCAGAACATCAAGGCTGTCGAAATGCTTATAGAGCGCCCCGCTGGTCACGCCCATCTCGCTTGCGACACTGCGAATGGTAATCGAGTCAAGCCCATCCCGCAGAATTAAATGGTAGGTGGTGTTAATGTAATCCCGCTTTCTTTCGTCACTCGCCATCCGATACCTATCCTAATGTCCCTCAGGCTGCCCTGTGAGATCCGTCATAATGAACGTACAGCGTAAAAGCATGCAATCGCAAAAAACACGCACTGTCATACAATACCATTATTCGCGTTCATCAAACACAATATTGCCCAATACGTTGCCCTGTGCTGCATTTTCGAAAACACCCACAGACCCGCAATGCACGCTTTCCGCCTCCACTCCTTCTTACACGCCCTTCCTATATCCCTGCTCTCACATGCGCATATGGGTCAATCCTTTGGAAAGACCTGCGCCCTGCAGGTTGCTCTGCACAGAATGGCCCCTTGGCGCTCCTCTCACACGTGCAGTAGCCGTTCACCCAGGCATCCTTGACAATAGAGAAATCATAGGTTACTATATAAGCGTTTTTTATGATACTACATCTTTCTGTAGTAATGATTAAAGAGAACATTTTATTGCTTTCTTACATCATTCCTGCAGGTAGATGTGGCATTCTATAGACTATTAGGAGCTATATTTTTTTTCAC
>JAFUCW010000308.1 GCA_017459485.1 Eggerthellaceae bacterium
AACCATTCTGGTTCATTCGCCAGCTCCTTGTCGTTGTGCCGGGGGCGCTAGGTTCACGCAAAAGAGGACCGCATCATTTACGCAAAGGAGGACCGTATCCTTGCCATCCGTTGACGGGCATCCGCTTACAGGGGCGCAGCGTCTTGACACGAGCATCGTCGTGCCCGCCTATAACGTCGAGGGCTTCCTCGGCGAGTTCTTCGCGTGTGTGGCGGCCCAGTCTTATCGTGGATTCAGAATCGTGTTCGTTGACGACTGTTCGACCGATGGCACGCGCAGTGTCGCCTCCCGTTACGGCGAGTCGCTAGGCGGGCGCTTCGTGCTTCTCGACACGGGCGCGCACGTCGGATTGAGCGAGGCGCGCAACCGCGGGATCGAATGGGTGGAGGCGCACCCGACCGACTACCTGTCCTTCCTTGATGCCGATGACTTGTTCGACGCAGAGTATATGGAAGACCTCCACTCCAGGGCTGTTGCTACCAAGGCCGACTTGGTGGTAGCCGGAGTCGTGCGCACTGATGGATACAGCGGCCATGTGTACGCGGTCGAAATGCTCCATTGTCCCGACGAGGTATTCGATCGCGCCTGCGAATGCGACGAGCTCGCTTTCGCCAATCCCTGCTCGTATGCGAAGCTCTACCGCTTGAGCGCTGTCGAAGGTGTCCGTTTCCGCCCCATACTGCGTTCGGAAGACACCTGCTACCTGTTCGAGGCGCTTGCGCGGATTCGCGGCGTCGCATTCACCAACCACGCCCATTACCGCTATCGTACGCGCGATCAGTCGCTTACTGCCCGGATGGGTCAAGCTCAGCACCTTTCCATGCACGAGCACTTTGCACAGATGCTTCCCCTGTTCGAACAGGAACCCCACGTGCAGTACAGGGATCAGTTCGAAACGCAGGTGTTCATCCGCAGTTCGATCGGCGGCGTGATCCGGCGTGTGCGCAAAGGCGAAGCGCGTGCGTCGGCGCTTGCTCGAAAAGAGCGCGACTGGCTCGATGCGGCCATGCCGCGATGGCGTTCGAACAGCTTCCTTACCTTCGGCGGGCGCAAGAGTCCCTCCGTCAAGCAATTCGCGGTCAAAGCGTGTGCTGCACTTTACAAGGTGGGATTGTTTCCGCTGTTCGTAGGCGCGTACGCAGCTTTTTCGCGCGTGTTCGGCAGGGAGGTGAGGCTCTAGTGGCTCGTGGCGGATCCGCCCAGTCGGCGATTTCGGTGATAATGCCCGCACACAATGCGGAGCGGTTCGTAGAGGATGCGCTTTTGTGCCTTGTTGCACAGGATTTCGAGGATTTCGAAGTGATCGTCGTCGACGATGGGAGCGAAGATGGCACGCGTGGCATCGTCGAATACATCGCGTCGGGAGACGCGCGGTTTCGGTATATCTTCCAGGACCGTCGGGGCGCAGGCAGTGCGCGCAACAGGGGGATGGACGAATCGCAGGGGCGCTACCTTCTGTTCCTGGACTCGGACGATCTGTTCGATTCCGGCTTTCTGGGAACGCTTCATGCGCTTGCCGAATCCAGCGGCGCGGACGTTGCAATGTGCAGCGCGGATTGCTTCGCCGAAGACCCTGCTGTGCCGTTTAGGAGGTGGGAAGCCGCACGCTACGAACTTGAAAACGGCGTGTTCGGCGCCGGCGCCCTGGCATCGCGTTTGTACCAGTGCACTTCAGTGGTTGTTTGGAACAAGCTGTTCAGGGCGGACTTCGTGGCGCGCAACCGACTGCGGTTCCAGGATCTTCCGCGTTTCAACGACGCGTATTTCACCATATGTGCACTCGCACATGCAAGCCTGCTCGCCAAGACGCGTGACGTGCTCGTGCACTACCGCATGGGTCATTCCAGCAGCCTGGCGGGAAGCGGGCACCTCGCGCCGCTGTGCGACCTGCAGGCGTTCGATGCCGCGCACGCTTCGCTCGAAGAAGAGGGGCTTCTTTCCCCAGAGCTGCGTCGTAGCTTCGATTCGCTCTGCGTCAACACGGTCGTGTGGCGCCTGGTGCAGTTTGCCCGCACCTCACCGGAGGCGACGCGCGAACTCTTTGGTGCCTATTTCGCAACATACGACAACAGAGGGGGTCTTGGCGGCGCGCATTGGCCCTACTTAGTGTCTGCCCGGTATGCCCTCGAGCTTGCGCTCGTGAGGCGCGCAGGCGTCGATGGCCTCGTCAGGGCGGCGCAACGCGACGGACGCGGCCGTGTGTCGGCGCAAAACGCGCTAGCCGAAGCTCGGTTTGTCGCCCGACTGTTCTCAGCGGGACGTGCGCTGCCGTCCGGGGGTGCATAGATGCTGCAGCCCCCTGTTCGTTCTTCGCTTTCGCTCGCATGCGACAAGGCTCGCTCGCTTTCCTTCGCACAGCGGCTCTACTATGCGGCATTTGTCCTTTGCATGTTTACGACAATGCTCA
>JAFUCW010000026.1 GCA_017459485.1 Eggerthellaceae bacterium
CACCGAAGGGTTATCAGGTTCGCGCATTCCGTTATCTGCTGAAGGGCGATGGCATGCGCAGGGCTCTCGAGGTATGTCTGGATGATTGCTACCAAGAGGTATACGCAACCAACGAGCTGTATGAGCTGGTTGATGCGTCACATGCGCGCATTCAGGTCAGATTGCGCGATGTGATCTATATTGAAGGCATGCGGAAAAGACACGTCCGAACCCATATGGTCGGCAAGCCGCAGCCAGTCGAATGCTTGGGAACGCTTGCATCGCATGAGAAAGCGCTGGCCGAGCATGGTTTTTTGCGCATTCAGAATTCATTCCTTGTCAATATGGAGCACATACGCGATATGCGCAATTACTCGGTCATTCTTGATGATGGCGAAACTTTACGCGCGTCGCGGAGCAGATTCATGCAGGTCGCAGCACACTATGCTTTATGGAGAGGGCGACAGTTGTGAACGAACAAGTCCTGTATGCTGTATTGAACCTGGGCGTCAATGTCTTGGAACTTCTGGTTCTTCTGGTCCCGATGGCTTACCTGTTTCATGTGCATTCGACAAGGAAGTTCAAGGTGCTGCTGTACGCGATTTTGTTCGTGATGACGATATCCATTCAGTCGGTTTTCCTATACGAGTTGTTCACGCGCACGGTGATTCTGTTCGTCCTGTGGTCGGCATGGCTGGTTCTTATGTATCGGATGCGTGCGCCCATTGCGTTTTATTTCGTACTGCTCTATGTGGTGTTGCTTTGGACCACCGACACGATCAGCCTGGGCGCTGCCAGCGTGTTGTTCGGCATATCGGAGATAACACAGTTCGATCCACTGGGGCTCTACGTGCTTATATATATAATACGCACGGCTGACCTGGGCTTCATGATGCTTGCATGCATGCTCTTCAAGCGGTTTAGCACGATGGTCACGCTGCCCGTGCGCGACCTGCTTCTTGCAATGGTTCTGCCATTGCTTTCGCTTCTGATGCTTCCTGTTCTGTTCGACATCGTAACGAAGCAGCCGCAGTTCGTCGGGGAGGCGTCGGTCATGATGATGGTGGCGATATCCATATCCATCGCTTCACCTCTCTACGTATCGTATGCACAGCAAAAGCAAGCGGACTACCTAAGGGCGGACAGTTTGGCCCGCGAGCTGAAGATCGAGAAAGAGCACCTCTACGTGCTGGGCGAATCGTACCGCGATCAGCGCAAGCAGATACACGATTTCAACAGTCGCATGTTCGTGCTGCGCGGCTTGGCGCAGCGGAATGCGAATCAGGCAGAATTCGCGTCATATCTGGACGAGGTGCTCGATATCGACATGCCTGCTCCTGAGGCAAATGTGAATACAGGTCGTCCGACGGTCGACGTTGTTGTCGCTTCGCGCTTCGCACTCGCCAGGGCAAAAGGTGTGAGCATGACGTTTCAACTTGACGACCTTTCGACATTTCCCCTAGGCAATGACGACCTGATTGTCGTGCTGTCGAACTTGCTCGACAATGCGTTAGCGGCAGCCGAGAAGGTCGAGGATCCAAGCTCGAAATACGTGCAGCTCAAAATGAAGCAAGGAGACCACTCAGCCGTGCTGTACGTCGAGAATTCGACTTCCGCGCCTGTGGCAATCGCCGACAACCAGGTGGTGCGTGAGCCTGGTGCGCCCCTTTCTCATGGGTTCGGCCTGGTGAACGTATGCGAATGCCTTGACAAGGCTGGCGCAAAACATGCTATGGAATACGACGAAGGGGTGTTCCGTTTCTCTGCCGTCATACCGGTTCCGTGAACAGGATGACTGCTTTCGCAGCGATCCGATTCGTAAGATGCTTTTTGCAGCTAAGAGGCTTCAATTTGCTGCAAGTTTCACTTTTTTTGCAAACGACATGATGCAATAACCATGCCAATTGAGGAGGCTTGCATCATGTTGAATAGTTCTTGTCGTTTTGGCGGCGCCGTTGCTGTCGTCTTGCTTGCTGTATGCCTATGCACGTTTGGCGTGTGTGCGGCGGTGATATGCCCTGCAGGGCAAGCGTACGCCGAAGTGGATCCCTCCATCCACAAAGCTCGCATTGGCGATACGGGCTATGCGAAGGTTATCGATGCCGTCAACAACGTGCAGGAAGGCGACACCGTCGTCGTTTTGGACGATGCGAACGAAACGCTCTGGGCATTCAACAAACCTTCCTTTACCATCGACCTGAACGGCCACACCATAACAGCGCTGTACAGCAACTATCCGGTCGTTGTGCTGGGCAGCAGCTCGTCGGCGCATGTGACAATCAAAAATGGCACGCTGACCGGAGGCAATAATCCCAACGAGTCGAGCAGCATGGCAGGTGCGGGCATCACGGCCCTTTCGGAAATGAAGGTGACGCTTGAAAACGTCACGGTCAAAGGCAACACAGCCCGATGGGGCGGCGCAGTCTTCGGCTCCGGGAACACCATTTGGGAATTGACCGATTGTAAGCTTGAGGGTAACACCGCTTTCGAAGGTGGGGCGGTGTACCTGCGCGACAGCGCGCAGGGCTCGTTCACCAACTGCACGATTACGGGCAATACCGCCAACTATGGCGGCGGCATCCGTGTGAACCCCGGTTCGGCGGCAACGCTTGAGGGCTGTGCGGTCAACGGCAACACGGGCAGCTGGTACGGCGGCGGCGTGTACAACGCCGATGGCACGTTTGTCATGAAGGGCGGCTCGATCTCCGACAACACTTCAGGCTGGGGCGCCGGTCTGGAACTCACGAGCAACGCCTCTGCGGAGTTGGGCGGCACCACCGTCGCACGCAACAAGAACGAACGGTATCCGGGCGGCGGCATTTCGAGCAAAGGCACGCTTGTGCTGACCGATTGCACGATCCAGGCGAACGAATCGAGCAACGACGGCGCGGGCCTGTACGTGTATGGCGAAGCACCCAGCACCGTAATCGAAGACTGTACGTTCACCGAGAATGCATCGGGGCGTTGTGGCGGCGCGATTGCGTTCGCGAGCCCGAGCACGGAAGCCACGTACCTGCCGTCTGCGCAGGTGAGCGGCACAACGTTTGAGCGCAACACGAGTGCTTCTGACGGTGCCGCTTTGTACCTGCAGCGCACCATTGCCGTCGATGGCTGCACGTTTGATGAGAACAGCTGCACCGAGGGCTACGGCGGCGGCATCTACAACGGGGACACGGGCGGCCTTATCATCACGAATCCGACGTTCACGGGCAACAGCGCAAAGAAAGGGTCGGATATCTACAATACGCTTGCGGCAAAGATGAAGATCATGAGCGGCACGGTGGACGCCGACGGCGAAATCGTCCAGGTTATGTGGTTCACGATGCACAAGACGGCCGGCCCCGATCAGAGCAACTGGCTCAGTGGTACGGACATCACATTCACGGGCGGCGGCACGATGAAGCTTTCTGACGCGCTTTCCGACGCGAGTACGCCTGAAGGCGAATATACCAGGATCAAAAGGAACGGCAGCGATTTCGGCCCCATTAACATTCACGACGGCACGAAGCTTACGCTGGATGGGTACGTAATCGACGGCAATTTTGACCGTCGACTGGCGTCCTACAGGCCCCATATCACCGTCGAAGGGGGCGCGCTTGAAATGACCGAAGACTCCCGCAACAGCATTCAGAACTGCGCTGGCCTGGGGCATTTCGGAATAGTCCGGGTTTTGGGCAAGGAAACAGGCGGCTCGTTCACCATG
>JAFUCW010000027.1 GCA_017459485.1 Eggerthellaceae bacterium
ACCTTGAAAGTCGTGCGTGCTGGCGAACTCGTCGACCACGCCCAAGAACTCTTTGACGTTCACCACGCGTGCACGAGATTCGACGGTACCCTCGTCTTCGAGGGCGCGCAGAAGGCCGGAACGGTCGATGATCATCTCGACTACTTTGCGCAGATCGCCTTCCCATTTCGCCGCCTCGGAAATAAGGCTGGTGAACTCCCCCAAAGCCGTCCGAGTGGAAAGGCGAATGGACTCGTCGGCACAGGCTAGCTGTGCAGCATCCATGAAGCTGTACCCGTTGTCACGGGCAAGGCTCTCGATGTGTTCGATGGTGGTCTTTCCAATGCCCCTGCGCGGCACGTTCACCACGCGACGGGCGGAAACGTCGTCCGCAGGATTGACGGCCAGATGAAGATAGGCCATGACGTCTTTTATCTCTGCGCGGTCGAAGAAGCGCGTGCCCCCCACGATGCGATAGGGAATGCCTGCGCGCAGCAGCATGTCTTCGAGCATACGGCTCTGGGCGTTGGTGCGGTAGAACACCGCCATCTGGTTGTAGCTGGTGCCATTGCCCTTCTGATGCTCGATCTCCGCCGCGATCCACCTGCCCTCATCGCGCTCGTCGGAAGCCATGTAGACTTGGATCTTCGCACCTTCTTCGCCTGTCGAAACAAGGCGCTTCGCTTTGCGCTTGGCGTTGTTGGCAATGACCGCGTTGGCAGCGTCCAGTATTGTGGAAGTGGAGCGGTAGTTGCGTTCCAACTTCACGGTGCGACAATTGGGGTAGTCCTGCTCGAACTCCAGTATGTTGCGGATGTCGGCGCCTCGCCAACTGTAGATGGACTGGTCGTCGTCGCCAAACCACCATGATGTTTTTGCGCTGACCCGCGAGCAGCTGTGTGATGGCGTACTGGGCCCGGTTGGTGTCCTGGTATTCGTCGACCAGTATATAGCGAAAGCGGTCCTGGTAGGCCGCAAGGACGTCGGGATGGTCCTTCAAAAGCAGCCATGCATACACCAGCAGGTCGTCGAAGTCGAAGGCATTGGCCGCCCGAAGGCGCTCTTGGAGCATCTCGTAGACGCGCGCCGCCTGCTTGGCAATGGGATCGCGCGCCTCGGCGGCGAACTGGCCTGGCATGACAAGCTCGTTTTTCGCAGCGGAGATTCTGCTGCGCACGGCATTGAGGGGAATGCGCTTCGGGTCGATGCCCAGGTCGTACATGATAGACTTCACCAGGCTCTTGCTGTCGGAGTCGTCGTAGATGGTGAAGTTCTTGGTGAAGCCTAGGCGCTCGGCGTCTGCGCGCAGGATCCGCACGCACGCGCTATGGAAGGTAGAGACCCACATGCCGCGGGACGAACCGCCGATCAATCCACTCAGGCGCTCGCGCATTTCGGCGGCCGCCTTGTTCGTGAAGGTGATGGCCATCACTTCCCATGGATAGGCTGCGCCCGACTCGATTATGTGGGCGATGCGGTACGTGAGCACACGCGTCTTGCCGCTGCCTGCGCCCGCAAGGACCAGCAAAGGACCTTCCGTGCATTCGACGGCTTCTCGTTGTTCTGGGTTGAGCGATTCTAGGTCTAGCATGAAATGCAGTATATCCCAGTGCGAGCAGGGCGCAGCACACCGCTTCCCCACTCTCCGTCAATCATGCGCATTTTAACTCGAGGCAAAGCCGAAAAAGCAGGCGCCACAGCGCACATCCTTGCTAGAACAGGTTTCCCGTAAAGGCGAAATAGCCAAGCACCACCAAGCCGACGACAATGCGGTACCATCCGAATGCAGCGAAGTCGTTGCGCTTGATGTAGGCAAGCAGGAACTTGATGGCCAGGATGGACGTGACGAACGCGGTCACCAAGCCGACGACAAGAACAACGACCTCCGTCGCCGTGAGGGCAAGACCGGCTGCGACGAACTTGGCAACCTTCACCAAACCCCATCCGAGCATGATGGGAATGGCAAGGAAAAACGTGAATTCCGCTGCCGCCACGCGCGAGCAACCGCAGAGCATGCCTCCAATGATGGTGGCACCGCTTCGGCTGGTCCCCGGCACCACGGCAAGACACTGGAACAGGCCGATCTTGATGGCTTCGGCGGGTCCGATGTCGTCGACGCTGGAGATCCTGAAGATGTCCCCGTCTTCGTAACCGCTGCCCTCCATCCGCGCATGCTTGCCGACCAGCTTCGACGCCACATGGGCATCGTATTCGGCTTCGTGCGTGCGGTTGCGGCGCTCGAGCACGATAAAGACGATGCCATAGAGAATAAGCATGGCGGCAACGACCGTGGCATTGAAGAGGTGCTCTTCGGCCCAATCGTCCAGAAGCAAGCCGACTACGGCAGCGGGGATGCAGCCGATGACCACCATCCCCCACAGATGCCAGGTGGCGCGTCTGCCCTCCGGCGTCTTCGAAGGAGAGAACGGGTTGAGCTTGTTGAAGTACAAGATGATGACTGCCAGGATCGCACCGATCTGAATGACCACCAAAAACATGGCCAGGAACTGGTCGGACACGTCGAGCTTCAAAAACTCGTCGACGAGTATCATGTGGCCCGTGGAGGAAATGGGCAACCATTCGGTAATGCCCTCCACCAGGCCGACAATGAACGCCTTGAACGCTTCGTAGAGCACGTATGGCACCTTTCGTCTTCTGATTGCGCTTTGGGGATTGTAGCGCAGAGGATGCGAGTGAGATATCATGTGCACAAGAACGGGACAAGGCTGGGCATGCAGGCAAAGTGCCCATTTCAAACGAGGCCAGGGGACGGTCCGCTGCCCGTAGACGAGAAGGAGAGCACGTGGCGTTCGCAGACGACATCACCTTGTACGCGCTGGGATACTGGAGCCACGAGCAGCATCCGTTTCGCATCAACTCCATCTGCCTGAACACGAAACAGCGCAAGCACCCTTGCCGCGCCTGCACCGACATCTGCCCCGAAGGAATCGTGCTTCATACCGGCAAGGCCGTCTGGACCGGATGCACGAATTGCAATCTCTGCGTGACCACCTGCCCTACTTCGGCCATAAACCAGAGCTCGACGAGTTTCGAAGGCGTG
>JAFUCW010000309.1 GCA_017459485.1 Eggerthellaceae bacterium
CATGTGCATGATCTCGCCGTGCATGAACATCGAGCTCAGCAGGGTGAAGTAGCGTCCCTGGAGAATAGCCTGCGGCGTGAGGATGCCAGCGTTGTAGGCATAATAGCCCTGCGACATGCCCAGCACTTCGAGCACCACGAACACTACGATGCACGCCGCTGCAATCGCGATAGTGACAGGGTGTCTTTTCAAATGCTCCATCGTGCTTCCATTGTAAGCTAAATCGGCAGTGCGTTTGCGCCCCCTTTTCACAAGCTGACAAACGCTGACAAACGGCCAGACCCCTTTGCCGTAGTCGCGCCCGTTAGCCTGCGCGCAGGCTCGTCTATGAGGTGTGCTCTTAAAAACCCTAGTAGATGGTGAATTTGACGGAGGAGAATTCCACTTCCTTCACGTAGATGAAATGGTCCGTTACGTAGCGGTAGAGCCCTGCCTGATTGGTTACGACCAGCTGGTAGGGCTTGTCGCTTTCCGCTTCGCTTAAGGTAAGCGTCTGGTCGTCCGAGGCGTCACGCGCAAGAGGCAGAAGCTCGTAGAAGTTCGAGCCTGTGGCCGACGACATGGAGAAGAGGTCCGAGTCGTCCGATACGGCCTTGCCCAGAAGCGCCACCGGAGAGTACAGGTAGCCGTGGTTATGCGGAAGGTCCCCCGTGAAGGCTCTTACCTGGCGCATGGACTGGTACATCTCGCCTGCGCCGTAGGCAACCGTGCGTTCGAGGTTCGGCCAGAGTGCGCGTACAGCCGACCCGTCCTGGCTCTGCGACAGGACCTCTTTCACCTCGGCGGCGCGAGCCGGGTCCTTTTCGGCAACAAGCGCAAGAAGGGCATCCTGCTGCTCGTGCAAAAGCGCAAAGGCGCGCGCAAGGTTGTCGGTATTGAAAGCGACGATCTGCTCCAGATCGGGGGACAGAAGGGCATCTGCCATCAGGTTCAGGTACAGGTCGTCGTCCTCGTGCGAGTAGTAGACGCCGTCCTTCGAGCTGAATTGAATCTCGTATTCCGGATGGCTTGGGATGCAATCGTTGATCAGGTTGCGCACCAGGGTGGTTTCGATGTCGGAGACGACTGCCTGGTCGTTGGTCATCCGCCTTGTGTTGCGGATGCCTGCGAAAAGCGCATTCTTCTTGTGCGCAAGCGTTTCGGACAGCGCATCGACGTATTGGGAGAAGTGAGACGACGTGCAGGGCAGCAGAAGGCCCTCGTACTCTGTCGTGAAGTAGCCCTGGATCGGCGCAGACGTCAGGATGTTCTGTTCGCCGATGTTCGTCTGCAAGGCAACCAGCGGCTTCAGGGTCTTTGCCGTGCTCAGCGGGACGCGGAAGCGGTAGGCGTCAATCGTCTTCAGGGTTTTGAAGGAGTACTTCTCGCCGTAGTCCGTGGACATGTTGTCCAGAAGGATCTTGAACAGCGCGTTGGAGCCGTTTTGCATGCTCCTGACATGGGGCCCCGAGTAAGGGTCGTCTGGGTTCAGGAGCACTTCGCGCGGGATGTGGAACAGCATGTGGCAAGCGCTCAGGTCGCGGCCCTTGGAGGGCTCGAGCATCTTCGTTTCCAAGAGGTACGGGGCAAGGATGTCGCGGATCTCTGCGCGCTCTTCTGCCGTGATGGACTTGGAGTTCAGGATGAAGAAGGACTCGCGCAGGCACAGCCCCTGAACATCGTCGGTTTCGATGCCGTACTGCAAGAACATGTCGAAGAGCTTTGCAAACCCCTTGGCATAGGAGATGAGCGTAGCGCCGTTCTTGTCGGTGCTTTGCACCAGCGATGCGGAGTTGACGTAGTAGTGGTAGCCAATCAGCTGCGGAAGATAGCAGATCTTGTCTGCGGTGGCGAAGGCCTGCGCGACGTACGCCATATCTTCCGCGTAGGGGATCGCCTCATCGAATACGAGGTTGTTGCTTATCAGGAATTCGCGGTCGTAGGCCTTGGACGTGACCATGCCGAAGACGCCGTCGAACATCTTCTCGACATCCCAATTCCCCTTCTCGACGACGATCCTCTCGTTGGCCTGGTTCCACAGGAGCGTTTCCGTGTAAACCTCCAGCCCGGGGCGTTCGAGCTCGTATTCCCTGCGGAAACAGACAACCTGCGCGTGCGACTTCTCGAACTCGTCCAGCACGGCCTCGAAGCACTGGGGCGTGAAGCTGTCGTCGCCGTCAAGATAGGCAATGTAGGGCGCCGTTGCGAAGGTCAGGCCATGGTTTCTTGGGCTGGAAGGAGTCTTGGCGTCGTTGTTCAGCACCGGGGTAAGAACATTGTCGCAGCCCTGGAACATCTTGGGGACTTCCGTCAGATACTGCTCCTCGCAGTTGTGCAGGACGATGATCCACTGGATGTTCTCGAAGCCGATCGTTTGGGCAAGAACAGAATCGCGCGCCTCCTGGAACATGGCAAGATCCACATTGTGGAAAGGCGTTATAACCGATATCCGATAGTTCGCTTCACTCATGGTGCCCCCTTGGTTCCCGTGTAAGGTTCGCTATATAGGTTTCGTGTTTATCCGTAGAAAGAATAAGCCACCCCGAACAGCGCATGTCAAAAGCTACATACGAGCACCACGGAAGCGCGACAATGGGGGTGGCAACGGGGGCGCTGTTGCGCGCTTCAG
>JAFUCW010000310.1 GCA_017459485.1 Eggerthellaceae bacterium
AGGCCCGCAGCTGGCATGTAACATCAGTTTCATGCCGCATATGGTAGCACGCGCACCGGTGGTACATGTGTGCATTCGTGCCCATGAGCGAGCAGCAATGATTGGGGCTGCGCCGAATGTCGGGAAGGCCGATGTGAGGCAGTGCCGATGTGGGGCAGGCGGATGGCACGCTTTGCCGGTTGTGAACTCGGGCGGGCAGGTTTCTGGCACGCTTTTTAAGATTTGCGCACCGTAACGCGTCCGACGAGTTCATAACTCTCGATCTCTGCCATGTCACACCCGCCAGGAGTTCACAACTCCCAATCTCTGCCAAGTCACACCTGCCAGGAGTTCATAACCCCCAATCTCTGCCAAGGCACGGCTGCAGGTTGGCACGCGCGGCGTGGCTGGTGCAGCGTCGTGCGTCCGTTGGGATAGATCCGCTCGAGTTCGTTATCTGGAAAAAATGTGTACAAAATTTCTAAATGACCCTTAAAAATGAATACTATAGTAGTTCAGCAACGAAAAAAATGTACACATTCTGATGGTGAAAAGGTGCATTCTCGTAACTGGTTAGCATTTCCCGGCTTTGCTATCGGTTTCTGAACGCTATTGACCAGAGCCCAACCGAAGTGCATCAGCGCGGTCCCGCCATCCCAATGCATGGGTGCTCGAGCAGGACGGCAGCCCTTCTGCCCAGGAGGCGAACTCCTCTAAGCTTCCGTGTTTGACCGTGGAAATATCGAATCCGACGGGGTCGATCAGATAGTCGGTTACCAGGTAGGCGTCCATGCCCGCTTTCAGGCAGTTCAGGTCGTCTTCGGTGTTGTTGCCCACCATCAGCACGCGCGAGGGGTCCACGTCGGCAAGCGCCAGGTTCTCTTCGTAGTAGCCCAAATGCGGCTTCGTGAACGTGGAGTTGTCGAAAGTGGTCACGCGCTCGAACAGGCCTATGTCGCAGCCCGCCCACTGCATGCGCCATTCGATGGCGGAGTAGGGGAACATGGGCATGGTGGTCAGGAACAGCGGGTAGCCTTTCGCATTCAGCACAGAGAGGGCACGCGCGGCTGCCGGGTTGGGAATCACTCCGTCGCCCGCATGCTGGAAGTCGTCGCGGTAGAAGTCGTCGAAGAACGCGCGGAACTCCTCCTGCTGGTCGGACGTGGGCGACGTCCCTCCTAGGAACTGGTCGTAGAAGACGCGCCAGAAAGCGGACTCGTTCGTTTCGTTCGAAGGGTGGTCGTACATGCCGAATATGCCCTGGTTGACCGCATTACGCAGCTTGGCGGGATCCCATCCCCTGCGCTCGCTTGCGGCCTCGAGCAGTCTGTAGTAGGGAATAAGGAAGTCGCGCACCTCGATGGGCAGCAAGGTACCGTCCATGTCGAAGAAGATCGCGTCGTAGGGGCATTCCAGAGTCGTTTTCGCGTTGTCGTGTTGCACGCTCTCACCGTTTCTTGGTCAGGGTTTTCGCTTTCAGAAAAGTATAGCAAGGCTCGTGCGTAGACGGGCCGTCGATACATGCTGCTTGCCCCGCGTCCCTCTTTCCAACGCTGCTCGGTTGCAGGCCGGCGACCCTGCCGCAGCCATGCTGCGACCCTGCTGCAGCCTTGCCACGACCTTGCCTTGCCTTGTTGCGCCGCGCTGCGAATTGCCTTGCGCAAGATCTACGGGCATGCACAGGCGTGTGGAAGGCGCGATGGATCGCTCGCGGGACGCAAAGCGTCCATAAGTTCGCCAGCGGACATCCTGGCCCGCGCTTCCGTCCAGAATGCAGACAGAAGCCCGGACCAGCGCTCCCGACCAGTTTGCAGGCAGGCACTCCGACTAGCGTCTCGGCTTTCGCACGGCACGGCAGCCCTGGCTTTCGTACGGCACGGCAGCTCTAGCGTCCTCTCCGGCACCAACCCCGCCTTTCGCTGTACTTCGATGTGGTAGAGTTGCACTCATGACCTTGTTCGACCTCCATATCCAAGCGACGGCGGGCCCTGCGCGCGCCGCATCCTTCGAAACGGCTCACGGCACGGTGGAAACGCCGCTGTTCATGCCCGTGGGGACGCATGCCACGGTCAAGGGCATCACACCCGAAGTGCTCAAAGAGATCGGTGCGCAGATCGTGCTGGCGAACACCTATCACCTCTATATGCGTCCTGGCACGGACATCGTGGCCGAGGCAGGCGGCGTGGACCGCTTCATGAACTACGCGGGCCCCATGCTCACCGATTCGGGCGGATTCCAGCTGTTCAGCTTGGAGCACATGATGAAGACCGATGATGACGGCGTGAGCTTCCAGGCGCGCGACTACGACGGGTCCAGACACCGCTGGACGCCCGAGGACACTATGCGCCTCCAGGAGCAGAGAGGCGCCGACAGAGTCATGCAGCTCGACCAATGTGTGGGCTATCCCGCCAAGCGCGAGGACGTGGAGGCGTCGACGAAGCTTTCCTGGGAATGGGGCGAGCGCTGCCTTGCCGCGCATTCCCGTGCAGACCAGGCCTTGTTCGGCATCGTACAGGGCGGCATGCACGTGGATTTGCGCCTTGAAAGCGTGCGACGCTTGATTGAAGCCGAAGATCGCAACGTGTCTGCGGGCGGCAGGCGTTTTGATGGGTTCGGCATTGGCGGGTATTCGGTGGGCGAAGACCACGACACCATGTTCGAGACCTTGCCCGACGTGTGCGCGGCCATGCCCGACGACCGCCCTCGCTATCTGATGGGCGTGGGCAACCCCACCACGCTCGTGCGCGCGGTGGCCGCAGGTGTGGACATGTTCGACTGCGTCCTTCCCACGCGCACCGGGCGCATGGGCACTGCGTTTTCCAGCGAAGGCCGTCTGAACCTTGCCAACGCGAAGTTCACGCGCGATTTCGGCCCGCTCGACCCGCAGTGCTCTTGCAGCGTGTGTCGCAACTACACCCGCGCTTACCTACGGCATCTGGTGAAGCAAAAGGAGATGCTTGGCGGCATGCTGCTCTCGCAGCACAACCTGTTCTACCTGATAGATCTAATGCGCCGAACGCGCGCCGCCATCCTGGATGGGACGTTTCCTGCATTCTACGACGCATGGATGGCCAGTCCCGCGTCGAACGACTACTAGCGGCCTCGCACCACGGTTCAGCATGCTGCATGGGGGCGGCAAAGTTTTGCGCCCGAAGGCCGCCGGAGCCTTATCGCTCATGGGCTGCTGCTCTTTTGTGTCAGTTGGGAAACAGCAGCACGCTCTTTCAGCACGCGCCCATAATTAGGCCGTACCCTTCAGCCATTGGCAAAAGGCGATGTCAAGCCACCTAGATTGGGAGGAATGGAAATGGTAACAAGTAGAATCGCTGCGGTTGTCGCTATGGGCGCGCTGGCGTCGGCGCTTGCGCTGGTCGGCTGTGGCAGCCCGCAGCAGGAGGCGGCATCGAGCTCGGTCCAGGAGGCGGCATCGAGCTCGGTCCAGGAGGCGGCATCGAGCTCGGTCCAGGAGGCGGCTTCGAACGCTTCGTCGTCAGCAGATACCGGTGCGGCTGCAAGTTCAGCGGCTGGTTCTACGGCGGATGCGACGTCAAGCGCGGCGGCAAGTTCAACGGCGTCAGCGACGTCGAGCACTTCGACGGAGGCCTCATCGAGCGCTTCGGCATCGGCGGCGAGCGCCAATTCGTCTGCAGCTACGTCGACTGCCACGTCGGCTGCTTCCGTCGCTATCGGTGAGCAGCAGGCAAAGGAGATCGCGCTTGGACATGCGGGTGTGGCAGAAGCAGACGCCACGTTCATTGCCGTGCACCAAGATTATGACGATGGTATCCAAATCTGGGACGTCGAGTTCATGGCAGGCAACACGGAATACGACTACGAGATAGATGCCAACTCGGGTAACATCCTTTCGTTCGACAACGAAGTCGAGTACAGATCTGCTGGTCAGGGCGCAGGTGCGGCAGGGTCGCAGGGTGTTGCAACGGGCGACTACATTGCCCAGGACGCTGCTAAACAAGCCGCCCTCTCCCATGCGGGAATTGCCGAGGGCGACTGCACTAAGATGAGTGTCGAGATGGAATACAACAGCTCTCCTGTGCACTACGAAGTCGAATTCACTTCGGGTGGCATGGAGTACTCGTATCGCATCGACGCTACGACTGGCGACGTGCTGTTCTCCGAAACAGAGATAGACGACTAGCACCAATAGATAACGAAGGACAACGATGGGCGAGGCTGCGGTTGTGCCTCGCCCATTTCTGTGCGCTCCTTCGCTATTTGCCGCATTCTCCTTGAGGATGTTTTCGCCTTGCGGGCGTTTTTCGAGTGGGCGCTGCTCCCGTCGTTTGAAGGCATGCGCATTTGAGCAGAAAATGCATCAGTTCGTGCAGGTAGTATGCAGAAAACTACGTTCCGCCTACCAACTTCTGTCTTATATGGCATAATTCTGAAGTTCGTGTATTTTAGAGTGCAGTATTCTGCGCTCGTCGAGAGACGTTTCCGCGCAAGGGGATACGTCTAGAAGGAAGCACTATGGCCGAACAAGACAAGAAGATTCACGCCACTGGCATCGACCGACGCAACGTGTGGTTGCTCGTGCTTACTACGTTGCTCGTTCTGGGTTCGGTGTTCGTGTTCACTCCGCCGCAAGAGCGCATCAACCAGGGCCTGGACATCCAAGGTGGCCTGTCGGTGGTGCTCCAGGCAGATTCGACCGACGGAAGCGCGATCACCGAAGAGGACATGGACATCAGCCAGTCCATCATCGAGACTCGTGTGAACGCCCTCGGCGCTTCGGAAGCCACGGTGCAGCGACAGGGTTCCAACCAGATCCTCGTTCAGATCCCCGGCCTTTCCGACACGCAGGAGGCGCTCGACGCCATTGGGCGCACGGGCAACTTGGAGCTTGCACGCCTGGATTCGTTCACCGACGAAACGGCGAAAAGCGACATCGACAGCGGTGCCATGTACCAGGAGGGCTACTACACCGACGACTACGGCAACCAGCTTCCCAGCGGAAAGCCCACCGACTACACGGTGGAATCCGGCACGTACACGCCTATCATCACAGGTGCTAACATCACTAGCGTCAACGTGGGCCTGGAAAACGGCGTGGGCCCGAACTACGCGGTCAACATCCGCCTCGATGGCGAGGGCACGGAAGCGTTCGCCCAGGCCAGCCGCGATCTGGTGGGCGACCACGGCAAGATCGTCATCATCCTTGACGGCGTGGTGAACTCTGCTCCCGCCGTGCAGTCCGAAATCCTCAACGGCGAAGTGCAGATCACGGGCAACTACACCAAGGCGGAAGCGGATTCGCTGCGCACCGTGCTCGAAAGCGGTTCGCTGCCGGTTAGCTTCAGCTACGCGCAAAGCCAGACCGTCGGCCCGACCCTGGGCCAGGATGCGCTGCGCAGCGGCGTGCTGGTTGCGGGCATTGGCCTTTTGCTGGTCATGCTCTACCTGCTGTTCTTCTACCGTGGCCTGGGCATGATCACCGCCGGAGGCATGGCAGTGTTTGCGGCGCTCTACCTGGGCATCCTTGCTTTGCTTTCGCGTTTCGGCCTGTTCAGCCTTTCGCTTTCGGGCGTGGCGGGCATCGTGCTCACCATCGGTATGGCGGCTGACAGCTCCATCCTTACGCTCGAGCGCTTCCGCGAAGAGATCCGCTTTGGCCGCTCCGTGCGCGCCGCGTCGATCACCGGCGTGCGCCACGGCATCTTGACGTCGATCGACGCGGACCTGGTGTCCATGGTCACGGCGCTCACGCTGTTCTTCCTGGGCTCTTCGGGCGTCAAGGGCTTCGGCCTGACGCTGGCCTTGGGCATCCTGTGCGACATCTTGATGATGCTCATCTTCAAGGCGCCCACGATTCGCCTTCTCGCTCCGCGCGCCATTGCCAAGAACCCTGGCTTCTGGGGCATCAAGGACTGCCTGAGCGCCACGGAGGTCTACCAGCACCTGGCTGACCTTGAGGACGAGACGGTCGAGACGGCCGCCTCCGCCGAGGCGATCAACGCTGCCGACAACGCTGCTTTGGCAGAGCGCAAGGCGGGTGCTGCCGGACGCCAGGCGGCAGAAGCCGTTTCCGGCTTGAAGGGCCGCTTCCTCAAGCACGACTTCAACTTCTTGAAGTACCGCAAGGTGCTTTTGGGCATAGCTGCCGCCGCTATGGTGCTTGCCATCGGCTTGATCGGCATCAAGGGATTGAACCTGGGCATCGAGTTCCAGGGCGGCACCTCGATCGATTTCACGGGCACGGGAGAGATTACCCTCGAGCAGATGCGCGACGCGTTCAACGAAGCAGGGGAGCCCGACGCCGTCATCCAGACGACCGAGACCAACGGAGAGCCCGGCTTCCTCGTGCGCATCACGCAAGACGACGCCGCCTCTGCCGCCGGTGCCGCCGCAGCGGTTTCGAACGCAGTGGGGCTTTCAACCGACTCCTACGAAGTGAACACCATCTCGCCCGACTGGGGTCCTTCTATCATCCGCTCCATGTTTGTCGCGCTTTTGGTGTCGTTTGCCCTGATCATCCTCTACATCACGCTGCGCTTCCGCGACTACAAGATGGGTGTGGTGGCAGTTGTCGTCCTGCTGCACGACATCCTGTTTGTGGTGGGTGCCTACGCGCTGTTCGGCCGCGAGCTCAACCCCAACACGATCGCGGCGTTGCTTACCATCCTGGGTTATTCGCTCTACGACACCGTGGTCGTGTTCCACCGCATCGTGGACAACATGAACACTTCGGAGATCAAGTGCACGTTCATGACCAGGGCGAACCATTCGCTCAACCAGGTTCTGATACGCTCCATCAACACTTCGGTCACGTCCCTTATCCCGGTCGTGTTCATGATGCTGTTTGGCTCCGAGACCCTGAAGGACTTCGCCTTCGCCATGGTCATCGGCCTGGTCATCGGCTTCTACTCGTCCATTGCTATCGCTGTGCCCCTGTACTCGATTTGGAAGTCGCGCGAAGCCGAAAACCGCAGGCTGGAAGCCAAGTACGGCACCGAAGTGGGCCGTTTCGAGTTCACGCGCGGTGCTCTTAGGTCTGCCGCTCCTGCCCCTGCTTCCGCTTCTGCTTCCGGCGATGCCGTATCCGATGGCTCTCCTGTCCTGACGGTTGCAGCAGCAGACGGTTTTGCCGCATCGGGTGCGCAGCGTTCTGCCGCCCAGTCGGCCTCGACGGCAACCGGAGCGCAGGTCGCCAAGGCCAAGCGCGCCAAAGAGCGCAAGAAGCAGGCTGCGAAGATGGTGGAAGAGGCTGCATCCAGGAAGACAGCGGGCACGCCTGAGGTGCGCATCGTCGACCAGGACAAGTTCGACGCATCCACCGCGCCTGTTCCCGAACCGCCCAAGCGCGGTCATGGACGCTATTCTGACGCAAACCGCGAAGCTGCCGAACAGCAGCGAGCAGAGCTTGACGCCCTGCGCGAAGCAAACGATTCGGCCGATGCAGAAATGGCGGCCGCTGCCGCACTTGCCGCTGCGTTCGACAGCGAGGTGTCCGAGGCCGAAGACGACGTCGCGCGCGCCGAGCGCGAACGTGCTGCAGCCCGCGCCGAGCAGGCCGCTC
>JAFUCW010000028.1 GCA_017459485.1 Eggerthellaceae bacterium
AGGGGCGGGGTCGACCGCCGGAGCAGGGGCCGGGGCAGGAGCCGGAGCAGGAGCAGCTTTTTCCTCTTTCACCAGAGCTGCGGGATTGCTTGCAACAATCTTCACGTTAGGAACGCCGTTTTGGAAGTCTTCTCCTTCCACAACCGTGGCGTTGGTCACCGATGGCCAGTCGGACGAAATGGCATCTTTAGGAGCAGACACGGCAAGGTTCGAGTTGTCGACCACCAGCGTTCCCTCAAGACCGTTGCGAATGCCGCTGCCATTGCTTGCCGTCGTGCTGATGGTAAGGTCGGAGTCCTTGATCGTCATCTTGTTGTAGCTGTAGCCGCCGCTCGTGACAAGACCCGACGCATACGATGCATCACCGGTAACTTCCACAGAGCCCGACACCTTGTCAAGCGTCAGGCTGCCTTCCGCCCTGATGCCGTCCTGGTACATTCCGCTCATTTCCTCAAACATCGCAGACGCTTCAGTCTTGACGTCAAGGTCGACGTTTTCAATGGTCACATTTTGGTTCGAGTAGATAGCAGTGCCGCCATGGTTGGATGCCGTGTCCATTTCAAGCGAGGCGCCTTCACCCGTTCCCGAAATGGTCAAATCGCCGTTGAGCACGGAGATAATCGGCACCGAGTTTTCGCCTGTCACGGAAATGTTCAGGTTCCCGCTGCCGGTGGAAATGTAGTCGCTCGGGCCTTGGGCCTGGTAGCCGTTCAAGGCAAGTGCGTCCGCACCATCCCAGTTCCAACCGCTTCCAGACGCCGCCTCTGTGTAGCCAGCGCCGCCCACCATCACTGCATCGGCAGCGAATGCCGCTCCCGGCATTGCCATCATGCCTGCAAGGACCACGGTGGAAACACCTGCGACCACTTTGCGTCGCACGAGCGCACTGCGCGCTCCCCAAGCGTTCAAGTTCATTGCTTCAAGCCATTCCTTTCCGCCGTCCTTATCCAAAGGCCAAACGGAAAAGGAGGCTTCGGGCAAGCCCGTACGAAACTCTAACTTTTTGGAAAGCGATGATGCGCTCTCGATTGCCTGGCGGAACAGATAATAGTGCGTAGCAAGATGCATGGCAAGCGAAAAGTATAGACAAAGGTGTCAAAAGTGCTTTTCAGGGCCCCAACTTCGTCAGAAGGGACAAGAACGCCATACATGTCAGCAAATGCAATACAATACGTTTAAGGAAAAGAGTCTTACGGCAAGGGGCGCCCACCCTACAGTCGCCAAACAATCGAGTCTGCGCAATGAAACGCATTCGATAGGCAGGTGCCCCTCGCCCTAGTGGTTTCACTGCTTGGCGATGAAGACGACTGCTTGGCTTTGTTTTTTATTATAGAATCTGCCAGTGAATGCCGTCTCAGAAACGTCCCGAAATCAGGATAAACCCAACCTAAAATCAATCAAATAACATTGTGCAGCACTTATTCAACCATTCTAGCACTTTGATCACTCATCCCCTTGTCCTGACGCACGACTTATCCCAGTATGAGCAGCTATCTGCAACTTCAAAGCCGCACTACCCTGCTCAAAACGCCAGAGCAGGCCAAAACGTCTATCGTTTGTGTTTGCCCTATGGACTCGAATTCCCCGTAGGTTGATAATGAACGCTCAAGCAACCAACCTGGAGGTCCACCATGCAGATTACCCCCAAAGAAATCATCGAAGCACGCTCGATGGTGTCCCAGCAGCACCTTGACATTCGCACCATCACCTTGGGGTTGAACATGCGCGGCTGTGCAAGCAGCAGCGTGGACCAAAGTGCCACGCGCGTCTACGACCGCATGACCAGCGCTGCCCAGGGCCTTGTACCCTGCGCAACCCAGCTCGAACGCGAGTTCGGCATTCCTATCATCAACAAGCGCATCTCGGTCACACCTATAGCCGAAATCTGCGCCGCAGCGAAAGAGCAGGACCTGTCCCCTATCGCTCAAGCCATGGACCGTGCAGCCAAAGAAGTGGGCGTCGACTTCGTGGGCGGCTTTTCCGCGCTTGTCCACAAAGGAATCTCGGGCTCCGACGAAAAGCTGATGAACTCGATTCCTTCCGCGCTGTCTTCCACCGACCGCGTGTGCTCCTCCGTCAATGTGGCGTCCACACGCGCCGGCATCAACATGGACGCTGTTGGGAAGATGAGCAACGTCATCCTGGAGACCGCCCGTGCCACTGCTGAGCGCGATTCCATCGGATGCGCGAAGCTGGTCGTGTTCGCCAATGCCGTGGAAGACAACCCGTTCATGGCCGGAGCGTTCCATGGGTCCGGAGAGGCTGACGAAGTGATCAACGTGGGCGTTTCGGGGCCCGGCGTGGTGCGCGCCGCGTTGGCTTCCATGCCCAAAGACGCCGACTTGACGTCCGTTGCCGAAACCATCAAGTCCACGGCGTTCAAAATCACGCGTGCTGGCGAGCTCATGGCACGGGAGGCAAGCAAGCGCCTGGGCTTTACTCAAGGCATTCTCGACCTCAGTTTGGCTCCCACCCCTGCAGAGGGAGACTCCGTCGCCGAAATCCTCGAGACGATCGGAGTGGGGACCTGCGGTGGACCGGGCACCACGGCAGCACTCGCCTTGCTCTCCGACGCGGTCACGAAAGGCGGCGTCATGGCGTCGAGCAGCGTCGGCGGACTCTCTGGAGCCTTCATCCCCGTTTCCGAAGACGCCGGCATGATCCGCGCCGTGGAACAAGGTGCACTTTCGCTAGAAAAGCTTGAAGCGATGACATGCGTCTGCAGCGTTGGCCTCGACATGATCGCTGTGCCGGGGGACATCAGCACCGAAACCATTTTCGGCATCATAGCCGACGAGTGCGCCATCGGCGTCATCAACTCCAAGACCACTGCCGTGCGAATAATTCCCGCACAAGGGAAAAAAGCGGGCGACGTGGTAGAATTCGGCGGGCTTTTAGGTTATGCA
>JAFUCW010000311.1 GCA_017459485.1 Eggerthellaceae bacterium
GCGTACTTAGTACGCGCAAGAGTGCGAAGAAAGCGGGGAGATGGGGTGCCCGGGCGCCGCGCAGCGTCTGGTCGTCTCCCCGAGGTTCGGCCCCGCTGCCAAGGATGAACCCACCTAAACAGGTGGGTGCTCGCAGCACGCTTCCTGGCTTTCGCATCAACGGACGCGAATCCCCATTCCACGAGCAATCTAGAGCTCCCTTAATAGAAGCATCGGTCCATCGCAATAAAGGAACAGCGGAGCCTTGCTTCAAAGTATAGTGCAGCCTTTCCGATAATTGCAGTCTTGATTTCAGAAGGCAAACGGAGTATAAACATGCGCTTTGACACAGCGCATCGCCAACTGCTCCATGCGTCGCCTGAGCCAAGCCGGAGCATGCAACGACATCCAGCCACTGCACGCCGCGATCCGTCCCGCGTTGCAACCTGGCATCCTCCCTTTGCGGCGCATTGCCGACTGGTCCGCTGCCTGCAACTTGCCCAACGCGCTTTCGCGCAGAAACGTCCCAGCGGGCAAGGGCGGCATGCAGCCTTTGCAGCACAATACTCTCCTGCGTCTTGCTGTTGGCGCTATAATGTGAATCGTCCTTGATGGATGCCCGCTATCTGCCCTTTTGCACGAGCCCTGCACACCGTGCCGGGCTGCATGCGGATCCACGCGATGCAGAGAACGGAGACGCGCACGTCGCATGCACCGAACACAGACCTGCTCCTCGAGCGCCCTGGTCATCCGCTTTCCCAAGCGGTCGCAGCATGCGTGTCGGCGCTCGCGATCCTTGCCCTGTCTGCAGCGTTTCTGCTCGCTGGATGCGCAGGGTCGGAAAAGCAGAGCGAAAGCCAAGCGGGGCAGGAAACACCCTTTTCCCCTACGTATTACGGATCGGAGTTCTCTGCCGAATCCGCCATCGGCGACGATACCGCGCGCATAGACATCTCCCATGCTCAGGAGGGTTTCTTCGGCGCAAGCGCCACCAGCACAAGCCGTTGCAAGCTGCAGGTCTCATGCGGCGAGCAAAGCTATCACTACGACCTTCCCGAAGACGGCTCCCCCATCGTCGTTCCTGCCAACATGGGCAACGGGTCCTACAAGGTGCGCATCATGCAAAACACCACGGGCGACCGCTACGTGGAGTTGCTCTCGGCGGAAACCGACGTGAACCTGGCAGACGAAAACAACCCCTTCGTGCGCCCGAACGTCATCTGCGACTTCGACCAAAACAGCGCCTGTGTCAAATTGGCCGGAGAGCTGTGCGCCGGCGCTACCACGGAAAGTGAGGCGTTCGACGCCGTCTACGACTACATCTGCACCAACATCACCTACGACCACGCCAAGGCAGACGCGCTCGCCGACGCCACCGGCTACGTGCCCAACCCTGACGAAACGCTGGACAGCGGTTCAGGCATTTGTTTCGACTACGCATCGCTTACGGCAGCCATGCTGCGTTCTCAAGGAATTCCCACAAAAATCCTTACAGGTTATGTTGCTCCTGACAATGTTTATCATGCTTGGGATATGATATATATAGATGGTTCGTGGATATCGTTGCATATTAGTGCACCACCCGGCCAGTGGGCGCGCGCCGACATGACGTTTGCCGCCAACGGCGCTGGTGATGCCATCGGCGACGGCAGTGCCTACGCCGACAGATACACGTATTAGCAGAAGGGGAAGACAGTGGCACGTAACAACATGGAAAGCGGCGCAGTCAGCGTGTTCTGCGAAAGCGTAGCAGTCATGCTCGCTGCAGGCATCCAGACAGAAGAAGCGCTTGGTCTGCTTTCCGAAAACACCAACGACGCTGCATTCCAAAGCACCTGCAAAGGAGTTTACAGCGGCCTGATCGAGCAGAAGACGCTCGCCGACTCCATGGACGCCACGGGAGTGTTCCCCAAGTTCGCCATCGACATGGTGCGCACAGGCGAAGAGTCGGGGCGCCTCGAATCAACCATGACGTCGCTGGCGCGCTACTACAACGAAGAAGACCGCCTTATCTCAAAGCTGCACTCGTCCATCGTCTACCCCGTTGCGCTCTTCGCCCTGATGAGCGTCATCTTGCTGTTCACGTTGATCGTTATCTTGCCCATCTTCATGGACACCTACCAAAAGGTTGCCGGCGGCATCGCCACCGGTCCTTTCACGTTCGTGGGCGTCGCCATGGTCATCGGCTGGATCGCGTTCGGGCTTTCCGTGCTCGGAACCATATTCACCTTCGCCATCGCCGCAATGACGCGCTCGCAGAACAACCTGCACGCTCTTGAAAGACTGCTCGAGCGCATTCCGTTCACGCGCGAAGCGGCCAAACAGCTCGCGCTTTCTCGCTTCACGTCCGTGCTCACGTCCTACGCTGCCATCGGGGCCTCGAGCGACATTGCGCTCGAAGAGTCTGCGAAGACCGTCGAAGAGCCCGAGCTGCGCCGCAAGCTCGACGCCGCAGTGGAAGATGCCAAGGACCTCAACGCACCCAAGTCGCTGGCGGCTGCATTGGGCGACAACGAGGTCTTCGGGGCCGTCTACACGCGCATGCTGGCCGTTGGCGACACGAGCGGCAACCTCGAAGAAGTCCTCGACCGCATGAGCGACACGTTCTTCGAAGACGCCCTTGTCCAGATGGACGAGTCCCTCGACCGCATCGAACCGGCGCTCGCCGCGTTCCTCACCATCACTGTGGGCCTGACGCTTATCGCCGTCATGGTCCCACTCATCGGCATTCTCGGATCGATCGGCTAGCGGGCATAAGGCCATGTACCATCCCTACACGACAGAGCAGATTCGCGAGCGGCAGCGCAGCAGGGTGCGCGTTGCCGTCGCCTCCGTCGTCGCCTTCGTGCTTGCCGCGCTGTTCTTCTTCGCAGCGCACCTGGCCATGCGCGAGCAAGGGGCCGTGTCCATGAGGGCGGCCATTCTCGACACCGCAAAGCAATGCTGCGCGGTCGAAGGCGCCTACCCGCATTCGATGGACTACCTGGTCGACCACTACGGCCTTGTCGTCAACGACGCCGACTACCAAATTGCCTATGAGTGCTACGCAGACAACATCCTTCCCAGCGTGGTGGTGACGCCTCGATGACCAACCAGAGAAACAACGCCGCCGCCCTTTCTCTCACGCGTCTGCGCGAGTATGAAAAAGCCACCAAGAAAAGCTCTTACGCCAAGTTCGAAATCCTCTTGTTTGCGCTGATAATAGGCACGTTGCTCCTCACGTTGGGAATGGGCGTGAGCGTGTACCGCAACATTTCCATCCAACGCTGGGCCGACGAGCAGAACCGCACCGGGCTCACGCTCATCGCCAACAGCGTGCGCATCACCGACTCGATCGACGCGGTCGGCGTGGGCGCCGGCCCAGAAGGCCAGGCCCTCGTGCTCACCGAACGCTTCGACGATGGCGCCTACGAAACGCGCATCTACCTCCATGAGGGTTTCATCGTAGAAGAGTACGCCCTTGCCGGTGCACCCTATGCCCCCGAACGGGCCACTCAGCTCGTGGAGAGCTCCACGTTCACGTTCTCATACGCCAACGGCCTGCTGACCGTCCGTACCGACCAAGGAACCCAGGAGATCATGCTTCACAGCGTGCGCCGTTCGGACCCGGCAACTGCAGCAGCGACGGAGGAAGGGGCGCAACATGCATCCTAGCCTCTTTGCTGCTCCTTCGTTCACCGTGCGCAAGCGCTCCGCTTCGAACACCACGGGCCGCGCGTTCGTGGTCGAGGCGCTCGTGCTCGTCGCCTTCCTGACAGCGGCCATCGCTATCGTGCTGCAAGTATTCGCCTCTGCAGGCGTCATCAGCCGCGATGCCCACACCTTGAGCATGTCCGAGCACCTTGCGGTGAACGCCGCCGAACGTTTCGGAACGAACCTAGACGAAGAAGCCGGCCTGCGCCACTCCACCAGCAACGGAGAGGTCCTGCCCAGCGGGAGCACGGCGACGTTTTCCGTCGACACCGTTGTGACCCAAGAGCCGACCGACGCGGGAACGCTCTACCACGCCGACATCACCGTGACC
>JAFUCW010000312.1 GCA_017459485.1 Eggerthellaceae bacterium
TATTCTGGACATAATCTGGACATGTCCAGATTATGTCCAGAATGGCGGCGCAATTGCACTACCACAAGAGAGGGGCCTGGGTTTCTGAGCTCCTCTCTTGCGCTTTATGCGGCGTCTTCGAATAGGCGCCGGACTAGAGGTAGGCAAGGTAGGGGATGTAGCCCTGCGCTGCATCGGGCACAGCAAACGTGATGTCTTGCCCGTAGGCGCTCACTGTCATGTAGCTAGGGTCGTTGTAGGTGGTCAGCGTCGCGTTGGCGCCCGAGTACTCGACGGGAATGCTTGCTTGTTCGCCCAGTCCATCGGGCAGGGTGGTCGTCTGCCAGCTGGGAATGTCCATGGAATCGATGACGTAGTCCACCATGGACTCGTCAAGGCCCGAAAGGGCGGCTATGTCACCCGCACGCGCATGGAGCTCTGCGGCGGCAGCCTCCTTAAGCCCCGACTGGTCGACCATCTTGCTGACCGCTTCGTTGCCGGCTTTCTCCACCGCTTTGCCTGCAGCCTCCGTTATCTTGCTTGTTCCTTTGTCGGCAAGGTTCTGCAGGCTTTCGGCAGGCGAAGAGATAAAGCCCTGCACGTCTACGGAAGAAAGCAGGTTGGGAGCGACAATCGAAAGCGCCACTGCTCCTGCCGTGGCGATGGCAAGGACGACAACCAATCCTTTGAGCAATTTCACGATCCTGGTCTCCTTGGTCGGTTCGCGCTGTGTGCTTGTGCGACGTGCGGCTCCTTGGTTCGTTTTTCCCGCAGGGAGCCGCTTGTCGCTTCCTTTATGGTATGCGCGATAGCGCGAAAGACTCCATTTGTTCATCAATTCGATGACTGCGCCCCACACCTCCCCGACATCTTTTCTATAGTTTCCCCTTTGGCCCAGGTGGCTCTGCTTACGTGCTTCGCGGCCGTTTGTGGAGCCTTTGCGAACGTGGGATGGAGCCGGGCGACGTGGGACGGCGCGGTGCGGCTCCGGCATCTGGTTGGCATTCGGATCCGGCGCATCCTTCCTTTCGGCCAGGGTGCTCATTCGTCAAAACTCCATGCTTTGTTCGCTGGTGCGAACACGGCTTGCTGGTATAGTGGTGGTCGAACCAAGACAGAGCTCGAAACGCAGCACATACACAACACCTTGAGCGTGCGCATTGCGGAAAGGCACATCATATGGCATTCGTACATTTGCACAACCACACCGAATACTCCCTGCTTGACGGTGCTACGCGCATCCCCGACATGGTGAAGCGCGCAGCAGACTTGGGCATGCCGGCGGTGGCGATTACCGACCACGGCGTCATGAGCGGCGTGCCGGAGCTGGAAGACTCCTGCAAAGCGCTCGAGGCTAGCACGGGACAGGTGGTCAAGCCCATTTTCGGTTGCGAAATCTACTTCACCACCGACGAAGAACTCAAGCGCGAAGGAAAGCCGCAGCTCTACCACATGCTGCTGTTGGCGAAGAACTCCGAGGGCTACCACAATCTGGTCAAGCTGGTCAGCGAAAGCCACGTGGACAACTTCTACTACAAGCCCCGCACCACGTTTTCCATGCTCGAGCGCTACGGCAAGGGGCTCATCGGCACGTCTGCGTGCTTGGCGGGCATCATTCCGCGCTTGCTCGACAACAGGCAGTTCGACGATGCGGTGGAGTGGGCGCGCAGGCTGGCAGGCCTGTTCGAACCGGGCGACTTTTACATAGAGCTGCAAAACCAAGGCTGCGTGACCGACAGCGGCATGACGCAGGTGGAGTTGAACAGGCAGCTTGTGCAAGTTGCCCAGGCGATTGGCTGCAAGACGGTGGCCACCAACGACTTTCATTACCTCACGCGCGAAGACGCCGCGGCGCAGGACATTATGCTGTGCATAGGAACGGGCAGCAAGATCGAAGACGAAAACCGGATGCGCTTCAGCTCCGACCAGTTCTACATGAAGACGGAAGAGGAGATGCGCGAGGCGCTTTCCGAATGGCCAGAGTCCTGCGACAACACGGTGGAAATCGCCGAAAAGTGCAACGTGGTGCTCGAGCGCGACTCCATCCTGCCGCGCTTCCCCCTGCCCGAAGGCGAAACGGAGGAGAGCTTCTTTCGCAAGCAGTGCGAAGCGGGCCTGGAGCGCCGCTACGGCGCCGACTGGCGCAACGTGGAGGTCGCCGGCATCAACGTGGCAGAGCGTTACGAGTACGAAGCGGGCATCATCATCCAGCAGGGGTTCCCGGCGTACTTCCTGATCGTGCAGGA
>JAFUCW010000313.1 GCA_017459485.1 Eggerthellaceae bacterium
AGCAAGTCTGCTGTGGGATGCGCCATTTTCAGCCTTTGGATCATGGGCATGGCGCTGCCCATGTTCTTTGGCTATCACGACGCTTACATGGAAAGCCTGCGATCGGGTTACGGCGATGCCTACGTGGAGACGCTTTCAGGCATCACGCCCGACTGGATGTTCTTCGTCAACGTTGTACTCATCTTCCTAGCCGGATTGGTGGGTGGATTCATCGGATCGAAGGTGCTGAAGAAGCACTTCGTGAAGGCTGGCATGGCCTAGGAGGTTCCGCCGTTCTGCCGAACGACAGACCTGCTGACGCTTCGACCACCTGTGGCTGGATAGACAACCTGCGGCGAGGCGGACTGCCAGCGGCGGGATAGGCTACCTGCGGCACGGCAGAATGCCTGCAGCACGATCAGGCAGATGCGGTGAAGGGCGTCTGAGGAAAAGAAGAAGTGTAGGATGGAGACCGTTTCGGAATACGATGCAATACTTCCAGTACACCGACGAGAACTACAAAAGCGTGCTTGATCCGCGCACGAAGCTCATTATGCTTATTGCCATCAACGTGGTGGTAATGATGACGGGCTTTACGGGAATCGACTACGTTTTGCGCATTGTGTGTGCTGCCATTCCGTTCGTGTGCTTCTTCATCATCCACAAGCCCAAGGCAGCGCTTATATACGGTGCGGTATGTGCCGTCATGCTGTTCACGGAAGGATTCATTATCCCCAACACCAACGGTGCGCTCAACCTGGTTGTCGTGTTCACCACAGGGGCCTTCTCGCGCTTTTTGGCCGGCATGGCCTTTGCATACTACGTGTTCGCTTCGACCACTGTCAGCGAGTTCATCACTGCCATGAAGCGCATGCACATGCCCGACGTCATCACCATTCCACTGTCGGTGATGTTTCGCTTCTTCCCCACGCTTGGCGAAGAAGCGTCGGCAATCAGCGATGCTATGCGGATGCGCGGCATAGGGCTGGGTGGCACCAAAGGAGGCGTGCTTTCGCATGTGGAGTACATCATGGTGCCGCTGATGATGTCCACTTTGCGCATTGGCGACGAGCTTTCGGCTGCGTCTCTGACCAAAGGGTTGGATTCCGGCAAACCACGCACGCACATTTGCCGCGTGGGCATGGGCGTACACGATTGGCTGCTGGTAGTGCTTAGCATTGGCATGCTGGTCTACATGCTCTTTCTGCGGTAGGGACGACAATGCCGCATCCGGGGTCGTGTCGCATCCGCAGCCGGGTCCCATCCGGATCCGTGCCCCATCCGCAGTCGTGTCCTATTTGGAGTCGTAGTGAAAATGGGACGGAGCTCAAACGATCGTCCAGCTTCTGTCGGTCAGGTCCCATTTTCACTACGACCCCAAATGGCACACAGGACCAAATGCGACCAACGGCCCCAAATGGGACCTGGGCCCAAATGAAGCACGACCCAAATGGGACAACGGGCCCAAGCGGACACTGAGCTAAATGGGGCATGAAGCCAAACGAAGCACATGCAGAGAAACGATAGGATGACACACGTGATCAATCTGTCGAACATAGACTTCCGCTACCGCAACACCGACGCTACGGGCACTTTGCAGCACGCACGCGGTGTGGAGGATCTGAGCCTGCACGTCGCACCAGGCGAGTTCGTGGTGCTAACAGGCAGTTCAGGCTGCGGCAAGACAACCGTCACGCGCCTGATCAACGGGCTGGTGCCGCACTACTATGAAGGCGAGCTCAAAGGAGAAGTGCTGGTGTGCGGCATGGACGTGCACGCCTCCAAGATCAGTGACATTTCGGCGCATGTGGGCAGCGTGTTCCAGAACCCGCGCAGCCAGTTCTTCAATGTGGACACCACCAGCGAGCTGGCGTTCGCATCTGAAAACCGCTGCGTTGATCCAGCGCAAATTCGCTCCGACATTCATCGCGTGGTGGAGGAAATGAGTTTAGGTCCCCTCATGGACCGCAGCATCTTCGCACTTTCCGGAGGCGAAAAGCAAAAGGTAGCCTGCGCGTCGGTGGCGGTGGCACAGCCAGAGATTATGGTGCTCGACGAGCCTTCGTCCAACCTGGATGCAGCAGGCGTCGAGGACTTACGCGAGGTGCTTGCACAGTGGAAAGCGGCAGGCAAAACGGTGTTGGTGGCAGAGCACCGTCTGTACTACCTTATAGGACTTGCCGACCGCCTGCTGATCATGCGTGATGGGCGAATCGTCGAAGAGCTGGACGCGTCGCAGCTTGCCGGCATGGGCAACGACGACGCCTACGCGCGCGGTCTTCGCGCCTTCTGCCCCGTGCCCATGCCATGTAGAACAGGGGACGGATCCCCGCTCCACGACCCTGGCACAAGGACCCAGCCCCCGCTTCAAACCCTGGTGTGCGAAGATTTCGACTTCCACTACAAGAACTCCGAGCATGGTATCCGCTTCGCCGTGCACGAGTTTCCTGCAAGTCAGATTACCGCCATCGTGGGCCACAACGGTGCAGGCAAGAGCACCTTTGCACGCGTGCTCTGCGGCTTGGAGCGCAAAGGGCGAAGCACCGTACGCTTTGGCGGGAGGGACTACGCGCCCAAAGAACGCCGTGGGCTTTGCTACATGATCTTGCAAGACGTGAACCACCAACTGTTCACCGACAGCGTGTTGGAGGAAGTGGCGCTCAGCGCTCCCTCCGGCATGTCCGAAGAAGAGGCGCGCATCCATGCCCGGGCGGTATTGGACCAGCTGGACTTGGCCGAGCTTGCCGACATGCACCCCATGGCCCTTTCCGGCGGGCAAAAGCAGCGCGTAGCAATTGCCAGCGGCGTGGTGGCCGAAAGCCCTGTGCTCGTCTTCGACGAGCCTACCAGCGGCCTGGACTTGCTGCACATGCGCCAGGTAGCGGCATTGCTGCGTGTCCTGAGCGACGCAGGCAAGGTGGTTATTGTTATCACGCACGATACCGAACTCGTTTGCGAGGTCGCCGATCGCGTGGTCGAATTCTTGTAAGGTGCACATAGGACACACCGCCCCCCTCGCTGGCGCTTCGACCATCCGCTGCCTCCATTTCAATGGTTATAGAGGGCGTGCTCACTCGCGACCCTGTCGGCAGACGCAGCACATCGTAATCGTTGCGATAGAACGCTTAAACGCAAAGCTCTGAAAGCGAGCTTAAAAAGACGTCGACCTCTTCTGCAGTGTTATCCGCACAGAAGCTCACGCGCAGCGTGGAATCTCTTGCCGCCTCCGCAACGCCTGCCAGCTCCAAGACCAGCGGGTGCTTTTCGCGCCATGTGCCTGCAGGAACCGTATGGCGGTTGTACGAGCAGGCGGACGAAAGCGAAACATAGATGCCCCTGTCGCTTAAGTCCTGCACGAGGGACCTGCGATCGATGCCCGGAATAGCGAAACTCACGATATAGGGTGAACCGTCTTCGCGCGAATTGACAATAACGTTGCTGAAGCGCTCATGCAAGCCTGCTACCAGGCGGTCGCGCAGCATGCTTACATGCTCGAAGGACTCCTTGCGCCTGTCGAGCGCCACCCCGATGGCCGCAGCAAATCCCGCCGCCAAAAACGGCGCTTCGGTGCCCGACCGGAGGCCACGCTCTTGGCCTCCCCCGAAGGCGGTCGTATGCATGCTCGTGCCGCCCTTGACGTAGAGCGCCCCTATTCCTTTCGGCCCGCCAATCTTGTGAGAAGCGACAGAAAGCAAGTCGACTCCAAGTTCGCGAGGTAGCACCTCGAACTTGCCGAAGGCCTGAACAGCATCGCAATGCACAAGCGTTGAAGAGCTGCGTTCGCGCACTGCCTGGACGATGCGCTTGATGGGAAAGATGTAGCCCAGCTCGTTGTTCACCATCATTACCGAAACAAGGCTGACTGGCTCTTGCAGCGCATCATGCAAGGCGTCGAAGTCGAAGTTACCTC
>JAFUCW010000314.1 GCA_017459485.1 Eggerthellaceae bacterium
CGGCCCTCTTGTCGCTGCTTGCCATCTTGTTCAGGATCTTCGACATTCCTGCAGTCCTTGTCAGCCTGCTTTGCGCACTGTTTTATGTGTTCGAGCTTATGGACAGGCCCTTCCTTTCGCGCTTGTTCGACCGCGGCGTCAGCCAAAATGTGGTCGCGCGCTATGTGCCTGGCAAGAACGCCGATGCCCGCGGACGAAAAGTCGTGCTCGTGGCGAACTACGACAGCAGCAAGGTGTCGGCAGAGCTCAGCGGCGGCGTTTTCTCGGTTTACCCAATGCTTGTCAAGGCGTCGGCAGTGGCGCTTGTGGCGCTGCCGGTCATATGGCTGATCCGCAGCCTATTTCTTCTGCATGCCACAGGACCGGCTGTCGTGTTTCTCAACATTCTTGCCGCGATTGCGCTTATTCTTGCGCTTGTCCCTGTGGCTCGGTTTTTCATGCATCGTTTCGCAACGTATAACGAAGCGGCGAACAACAACGCAACCGGCGTGGCAGCGGTTGTCGAAGTGGCGCGCCTCATCTCCGAAGGCTCGCTTTCGGAGGAAGAAATTGCTGCGCAGGAAGGCGGCAGTGTCCACGACGCCGAAACCGCCCACGAAGCTGGCGTGGTGCCAGAAGGGGCCGAGCTCGTCTATGCCTCTGGCGTCAACCAGTCGGAGGCAGAGCGCCTGGCTGCAGCCAAGGCGGCCGTCGCCGCTATTACAGGAAAACCCCTGCGCGCTTATCGCAACGAAGACGTCGTCAGCCTGATCGAGGTCACCGACCGTGAAGATAGTCTTAAGGACATGGACTACGGCGAGTACGGCTACCCGCAAGAAGGCGAAGACGGGGCGCCCCTGGAAGAAGCGTCTGCCCAGTTCACCTCTAATCCTGTGACCAAAAGAGAAGTGGCTCCCGCCCCCGTCGAAGGCGAGGGCACCGAGGAGGGGCCGCACGAGGCAGGCGTCGGCCCTGCAGCAGAGTCTGCTTCGACAAGCACTGTCGCGACGTACGATCGCGCCCACCGCGACCAGAAAAGCGCCGAGCCCAGCTGGTACACGGCAGGCAAGGCGAAGGCGGCAAAGCCTTCCGGCGCCGACAGCGTGCCCATTCGTCGCTCCCGTTACGCGGATGCGCTCGAGGTTGCACTCGAAACGAGCCGTCAGCACGTGGAAGAAGCCGCTCGGATGCTTGACGAAGGATCAATCGAAGCCATCAGCCAGATGCAGCGTGCGGCTTCCGCTGACCAAGCAGAGACGCCTGCAGAGGAGCCGACGGCAACGCAGCAGCTCGAAGCGCCTGAAATGCCCGAGCCGACAGAGGAAAAGGCTATTGTCGAAGAATCTGCTTCGGAAGAAGCGGACGTTCCCAAAGAGGACCGTCAGGTCGAGTCGTTCCGCGAGCAGCAAACGGCCTCGCTCGAGCCCTTGCGCACCCATGACCAGGACGTTTCCGCTTCGGATGGCGCGGCAATGGAAACGGCCGAGCAAGAAGAAGCCCTTGAGCGCGCAAAGCGCGAATCCTCCCAAGCGCCTGTGTCGGAGCGCAAGGAAGAGCGGGAGCAACAGGACGAGCCGGCGCCAAGGGAAGAGCCCGCGGCAGAAGCGGGGCCCGCACAGGAAGAAGAGCCCAAGGCGGAAGACGAGCCTGCGCTGGAAGAAGACTCCTCGAAGAAGGAAGAGCCTCAGCCGAAGACAGAGTCCAGGCAGCAAACAGGGCAAAGGCCCGAACCGACTTTCAGGCACAAGTTGGAATCGAGGCACGAACCCGCCCCTGGGCCCAAACCTGCGCCCCTCGACGTGCCTGCAATAGAAAGTCAACCTGAAATCGTGGTTCCCGAAGTGGACGTGTCGGCAACAACCGATGAAGGACGGCCCGCGACGGTTTTCACCGAGAACATCACTGCCGCGCTGCCCTCTATCGGCGGTATACGCGACGACGGGCCTGCTCCGTTGGAAAGCGTCATGCTCAGCTATGAAGAGGTGGAGCTGCTCGACGGCGCTACGACATCGATGCCGCCCATCGACGTATCGAGTCTTCGCGACCCCTCCCCGGCTCTCGAACCGGTGCGCCGCTATGACCAGGACCCGCACAACCTGCACAACCAGCAGTCCAAGAAAGTGCCAGAAGTGGACGTGCACGACTTCAGCCAGATAGAGGCTGTACGGGGCGAGAGGCAGAGTGCCGAAGACGCTCCTGCGGCTCGCCGCTCGCATGGGCCGTCGCTTAAGGCAGCGCGTCCGGTTGGGCCTCGTCCCCAAGACGACGTTCGGGTCGAGGCCTCTGAGGGCATCCGGGAAGATGCCCAAACGAATGCTCGGGCTTTTGCCGAGGAGGACAAGAGGCGCACCCCGCGGGTGAACCTTCCCTATGTCGTCGAAACCGACCAGCCGGAGGAAATGGGTCAGGCGGGAGCCGAAGAAGCAAAGAGCGACGCTCGTAAGGCTGTCGCCGAGAAGCGTGCTGCGCTGCGCAGCGCCATCCCGACGCTTTCGGGGGAATTCGTTCCGAGCGAAACTGCGACAGACGAAGAAAACGCCGAGGTTTCGAAGACGGGGTCGTTCGCCGCGGTTGGATCGGCAACCTCGATCGAGCCCGTCGGTGACGAGCTGGTTGCCGACCTTGCACCTGAAGATCGCTACGTCGAAGACGCCGACGACTCTACGTTCGACGAAGGGGTTACCGAAACAGGCGCACTTGCCGGTCCCGACTACGTGGACATGCCGGAGTCGCGCATTAGCCGCTTCTTCAACCGTTTCCGCAAAAAGCGGGAAGAAGAGCAAAGCACAGCGGAGTGGCTTAACGTGGAAGAGGGTTTCGACCCCACCGAGGAACGCGCCGCGCGTGGTGGATGGGAAAGCTTTAGGAACGATTCGGGCGACGAAGAGCTCTACGAAGAGGTAGACGAAGGTGCCCAAGACGGAGACGCAGCCGAGTCCGACGACCGCGCATGGCACGGCGGAGCATTCTCGCGCAGCCGCGCGAAGGGCGAAGAAGCGGACGGCGTCGACGACATCGTCGAAGAAGAGGAGGCCGAACAGGACGCCTCCGACCAAGGTGTGGATGCCGCTGGCCGAACGGGAGAGCTCGTTGACGAAGACGCTGCGGAAGATGAAGGCCAACCCAAGCCCGCGGCCAATACCGAAAGCCCCGCCATGTCCGAAGGAGACGACCACATAGCAGAAGAGGTTGCGGCAATCTACAATTTCAGGAACCCGGACATCAACACCGAAGTGTGGTTCGTGGCGCTTGGGTCTGAATATGCAGGCAACGGCGGCATGAAGGCGTTCTTGGCCGAACATGCCGACGACTTGCGCGGCGCCGTTGTCATCAACCTCGAGGCCATGGGCGCAGGCGAATTGAGCTTTATCGAAGAAGAGGGATGCATCATCACGCGCCGTCCGTCTTCGCGCCTGAAACGCTTCCTGCACAAGGCCACCGAAGTAACCGGCCTGTCCACTCCCCATGCGTGCTTTGCCTGGCGCGACAGTGCGGCGTCGGTGGCCATGCGTCGCGGGTTCCAGGCGATGACGCTTGCGGGTGTAGAAAAGGGCAAACCCGCACTGCTCGGGCAGGGCGACGACGTGGTCGAAAACATCGACGAAAGCATGGTTGCCGAAAACGCGCGTTTCCTGCTAGAACTTATAAAGAACATCTGAAAATAAAGGCTAGTTTTCGGTTGTTCTGCGTTTGTCCTTGCGCGGGCGTTCTTGGCGGGTATAATTGCGTGCGGCAGTCGGGCGGTGAAACCTTCCGTTGCCAAAACGGCAAGAGGGGCGTATGCCCCATGGAGAAAGAATCGAGGTAAACATGGCAGTTGAAGGATATTGCGTAAAGTGCAAGGCCAAGAAGACCA
>JAFUCW010000315.1 GCA_017459485.1 Eggerthellaceae bacterium
ACCAACTGGTCGGCGGCATCCGCGCCTCCATGGGCTACTGCGGCGCCGCCACCATCGACGACATGTGCACCAAGGCCGAATTCGTGGAAATCACCTCCGCCGGTGTCCGCGAATCCCACGTGCACGACGTACAGATCACCAAGGAAGCGCCCAACTACCGCGCCGACTGATCCCCGTACAGTCAACTACAATGTCATGCATCACGCACCGGCAGAACCGCAAAATCAGTCAGCGGGTCTGCCGGTGCGGTTTTATTTACAGCGATTTCATTCCTTACCGGTAGAGTCTCCATGCACCAGCGCATCCTCATTCTCGACTACGGTTCGCAAGTCACCCAACTGATCGCCCGCCGCGTGCGCGAAGCCGGCGTCTACTCCGAAGTGCACCCGGGCGACGTCGACGATGCCTTCATCCGCGACCAGATGGCGCAGGGCCTGAAGGGCATCATCCTGTCGGGCAGCCACGCATCGGCCTACGAAGAAGGCTCCATGCGCGTGCCGCACGCCGTGTTCGAGCTGGGCGTGCCCGTGCTGGGCATCTGTTATGGCATGCAGTCCATGGCGCAACAACTGGGCGGCGTGGTCAGCTTCTCCGACCACCGCGAATTCGGCTACGCCGAAGTCCGCGCCCACGGCCACACCAAGCTGCTGGAAGGCCTGGAAGACTTCACCACGGACGAAGGCCACGGCATGCTCAAGGTCTGGATGAGCCACGGTGACAAGGTCACCGAGCTGCCGCCGGGCTTCAAGCTGATGGCCTCCACGCCGTCCTGCCCCATCGCCGGCATGGCCGACGAAGATCGCCGCTTCTACGCCGTGCAGTTTCACCCCGAAGTCACGCACACCGTGCAAGGCAAGGCCATGCTGGCCCGCTTCGTCAACGAGATCTGCGAATGCCAGGGCGACTGGAACATGCCCGACTACGTCGCCGAAGCCGTCGCCCGCATCCGCGAGCAGGTTGGCGAAGACGAAGTCATCCTCGGCCTGTCCGGCGGCGTCGACTCGTCGGTGGCCGCGGCCCTGATCCACAAGGCCATCGGCGATCAATTGACGTGCGTGTTCGTCGACCACGGCCTGTTGCGCCTGGACGAAGGCAAGCAGGTCATGCAGACCTTCGCCGAGAACATGGGCGTCAAGATCATCCACGTCGACGCCACCGCCCAGTTCATGGGCAAGCTGTCCGGCGTGGCCGACCCCGAAGCCAAGCGCAAGATCATCGGCCGCGAGTTCGTGGAAGTGTTCCAGGAACAGGCCGGCAAGCAGAAAAGCGCCAAGTGGCTGGCCCAGGGCACCATCTACCCCGACGTCATCGAATCGGCCGGCGCCAAGACCGGCAAGGCCACCTCGATCAAGTCGCACCACAACGTCGGCGGCCTGCCGGACACGTTGAACCTGCAACTGCTGGAACCCCTGCGCGAACTGTTCAAGGACGAAGTCCGCGAACTGGGCGTGGCCCTGGGCCTGCCGCCGCAGATGGTCTACCGCCATCCGTTCCCGGGCCCGGGCCTGGGCGTGCGCATCCTGGGCGAAGTCAAGCATGAATACGCCGAGCTGCTGCGCCGCGCGGATGCGATCTTCATCGAAGAACTGCGCAACACCAAGGACGAGGCCAGCGGCCTGACCTGGTACGAGCTGACCTCGCAGGCGTTCGCCGTGTTCCTGCCGGTGAAGTCGGTGGGGGTGATGGGGGATGGTCGCACCTACGAATATGTCGTGGCGCTGCGGGCTGTGCAGACGTTTGACTTCATGACGGCGGATTGGGCGCCGCTGCCGCATCCGTTGCTGGCTCGGATTTCCTCGCGGATTATTAATGAGGTGCGGGGGATTAATCGGGTGGTGTATGACGTGTCGAGCAAGCCGCCTGCGACGATTGAGTGGGAGTGAAATCAGGTCCCTCGAGAACTATTCCTAAGTATCGAAAGGCTGTCGCAACATATTGGTGTTCAAACAAATATGTGGCGGCAGCTATCGGTATCTATCGTCGGCGAGCAGCCCGGCTTTGGGTGAAAGTGGCGGTAAAACTCTTAAGGCGGATTAATACCCTGCAAAAGCAGGCCTCCGGGTCTCTAGCGGTAAAAGCCGTCACGAACAGGAGAAAAGCCTTGGTGCTCACCGCCACCGCACTGCGTAGCGTCAGGGCTAAGTCCAAGAACCATTCACAGTCCAGTCAGCTACTCACATTGATGATCGTGTAGCGGTCGCTCTTCAGTAGAGTGCCTAGCTTTGTCGAAAGGCAGTGCAGACCGCGCAACTGTCGCTCGTCGCGAGCGGTCGGCTGATTTTTGCTGGTTGGCTAGGGCACGTCCTGCTTGAGAAGAAAGCGAATGTCGGTTGCAGCATCTTCAGTCGCAAGCCAATGAGCGCCTTCAGCGAGGAGCAACATCGGCGAAATTTGCTCCAGCAGTGCCGATCCGGCAATCGCTTGACGTACTGCGATGGGTTGTAGCCGTCCGAGCGTCGCGAGGACCCATTTGGGGGGCGGTGTGGTCGCACGGGCTACGGTGACGAGCGTCTCCAGGACGTTCGGCGATCCGATAATGCGAAGCGCTTCGGACGCCGCAGGTGCGCGGCGGGGGTGCGCAGTTACGAGATCGCGCACGAGGGCTTCTATGACCGTAATCGGCGTGTCCTCTGCGAACGCCGCTATGGCGTGCAAGGCCACGTCTTCCTCAGCATCGTCGATGAACGGCAGTAGGTCGGCATAGGACCTCACTCCAGTCTTGCCAAGCCCCCATACCGCAGCCTGCCTGATCTCGTCGCCTGCAAAGGCATTGCTATCGGCAATCCGCCGGAGTTGCGCGCGGCTGAAAGGGCCATCGCGAAGTTCGGTGAGAACGAAGGTTGCTTCCATGCGCATGTCGGGCCGCTCAGGGTTGGCCCAGATATGTTGCAGGATGGCGTCCTGCCCCGCAGCCGAACCAAGCGAAGCAGCGGAACCCGCTGCTTCGAGCTTGACGCGTATCTCCTGCTCCTGCGCGATAACACCCTCAAGCGCCGGAAGCACTTGAGCACGCGGGTCGTCACGATAGCGAAGCGCCTTGACCGCTGCGTAACGGTCAACGACATTTGGCGCGTGGATCTGCTCTAAAGGGCGGTATCTGCGTCGGAGATATCTCGATAAATTTGCGAGCGCGGGAGGAGCACCGCCGAGAATGGTGACGTCGGGAAGGAACGTATCGCCAGGGGTTACATAGGCCGACTTGCCGCTGAGATTGTAGGTCTGTCGGCGAGTGACACGCTCGCCGTCTACGTGCATTTCGACGACGAGCTTGTCAGCAGTAACTTCAAGCACCCGGCCGGGGCGCGACGGAACAATGGCGGGCCATGTGCGATCCCGCTCGGCACCTTCGGACGCGGACTTTGGCGGACCTATTTTGGATTGTTCGACGCTTGTGCGTAGGGCCTGAACGGTGAAATAAACAGGCGTGTCGGCGGGGATTGGTCTGCCCACAGTGTCGACGCATGCAATAAAAGCAACGACATCTTCGTCGCGTAGGCCTGCATCCCAGATTCGATCCGGTTTCGCAGGAGCGTCGCTCATTCGTATTTTTAGATCAGTCTTCGCGCGGACCTCCATGCGAAGACCAGAGTTGACACACAATAGATCAGGCAATCGCAGGCGTTTTACCTTCGTTGCCCAAATCTTGTTCGAACCGCAATAACGCTCGAGCTCGATGGGTTGGAAACCTAAATCTCGCAGATGCTGCATCGTTTGATGCACTCCGAGCGCTCCCATGGTCAGAAACTTCAAAAAGCTCCCATCAGTCTTAAAACCCACTACGCGACCTCGTCCTTGAGGGGCTTGAGAAGTTCGCGGGGATCAACCCCGAGCCCTGCCGCACTGTGGAAGATGTTTTCGAGCGTGATGTTGCGTTCGCCGCGCTCCACTGAGCTGATATAGGTGCGGTGAAGGCCGGCTCGATCCGCGAGTTCCTCCTGGGAGATCCGAGCAGAAGATCTCAAGCGCTTGAGGTTCGTGGCGAGGGTTTGCTTAGCGGAAGGAATGGTGGGCAGCCTTAGAAGACATCACGTCGGATGCGTGTAACCATAAGATTCATGTATACTCTTCGTCTACAGACTTTACGATACACATCTGGGCGATTTGCCTACACTGTGGCCAAGAGAATATGCCTAGGAGTCGAAGCTCGGCCTACTGCCAGAAGCGATTAACGCTCCGCGCACCGACCCTATCTACAACTGCCACGCCTATTTGACGAAGGTGCCCATCGCTGGGATCAGGCCCTTTATTGAAACCTTTACGAGGCCGGGCGAACTCGTTGTGGATTTGTTCGCAGGGTCGGGGATGACGGGATTGGCCGCAGTGACGTTGCAGCGTTTTGCGAAGTTGGGCGACATCTCGGTACTCGGCAAGCATATTGCCGAGGGTTACCTCACCGATGTTTCGGAAGATGTGCTTATCAAGCATGCTGCGGATGTAACTGCAAGAGCGAAGGCGGCTATTGGTACGATGTATGAAACACGTCGTACCTCAGACGATGCGTTTGTGGAAATGGTCCGCACGGTCTGGTCGTTCCAGTACCGCTGCCCGGCCTGCGAGAAGGAGGTTGTCTACTATGAGCACCTCGACGATCGAGAAAAGTCGCCGGAAACCTGCTCATCTTGCGGGATTGCATTCGTACGCCGTGCGTGGTCAAGACTCCCTGGTGTGCCAGTTCAAGTCATCGTAAATGGTACGTCCGGTCGGCAGCAAGAGCAGACTGTGACGGAAGATGATCGAGCGCGTATTGCGCAGGCTACAATTCTGGATGTAGTGGGCGAGTACGTGTCCGAGTATGTCTTCCGGCTGGCGAGGATGAAGACGGCCGACGTTGCCAGCGGTGGCCGTCCGATGGTGCGGACTGGCCACGGATTGACTTAAACTTCGTCCGGATCAAGCACACCGGCGTCCGCGGGAGTGGGCCGGATACGACGTCGCGAGGAGAGTGCGGGGGGACTGCCAGGCATCAAGCGCCAGCGCGCCATTACGTACGT
>JAFUCW010000316.1 GCA_017459485.1 Eggerthellaceae bacterium
GTCCATGTCCTTGAATCGCCTCAAAGTGGCATTTTCATGCACGAAACGCGATTATGCGTGCGTAGCCCATGCAATGCAGGTGCTTGGAAAGCGAATCGCCCGCCATATGGCTTGAGCCCAGCAAAGTATGAAGTTCTGTTTTCCTCTGGGCTTTCAGCGGCTGCGTGTCCGGCAAGGTACAATAGGGCGCATGAGAGTTCTTGCGCTCGACATTGGCAAGGTGCGCACCGGCATCGCCGTTTCCGATCCCAAGGAATGCGTGGCCAGTCCTGCATGCGTGCTTCCCACCGAAGACGTGCTCGCTGGCGCCGCTTCCTGGAAGCGCGTGCTGGAAGACTGGGAGCCCGACGTGCTCCTTGCCGGGCTGCCTCTTTCGCTCGATGGAAAGCCCGGGTCCCAGGCGCGTCGCATCCGCGCGGCTGCCGAAGACATTGCGGCATCGAGCAGCCTGCCCATCGAGTTCGCCGACGAGCGCCTTAGTTCGGCGGAAGCCAAGCGCAGTTTGCATGAAAGCGGCCTGTCCGAACGCGAAATGCGCGGCAAAGTCGATATGATAGCCGCATGCCTGTTTTTGCAGGCATGGCTTGACGAAAAGAATGCACAGCCGACCGACAAGGAGACGGGCGCATGAGGAAGCAGCTTACCTAGTCCGAGCACCCCAACCGCGCAGCGCGGCATGCGCACGCCCTGGGCGAAAAGCAGTTCCGCACGTACGACACTTCTGCCATCAACCCGCGCAAGCGCGCCATTCCCGCCACGGTGTTCGCCATCGTGCTCCTGGTTGCGGCCATCGGTGGTGCTGCATGGTGGTTCACCAACAACTTCGGCGGGCTGTTTGCCCAGGACAACTCCACGGTGGAGTCCGGCACGGAGGTCGCGATCGTGGTCACCGAAGGGTCGACGGTCGCAGACATCGGGCGCACGCTCAAAAACGCACGTCTGGTCGAAAGCGTCGATGCCTTCACCAACGCGGTCAAGGAGAAAGGCGTCGAGGCGGACTTGAAGCCGGGCGCGTATTCGATCGTGGGCGGCACGAGCATCGACGGCATCATCGCGCAGCTCAAGGCAGGCCCCGAGGAAACCACGTTCACCGTGCCCGAAGGGCTTACCATCTCCCGCGTGGCGCAAGTGGTGGAGGAAGCCTACGACGGGAAGATCAGCGCGGCGGACTTCGAGGCCGCCGCGACCAACGCGTCTGCCTACGCAGAGGAGTTCCCCTTCGTGTCGGGTGCGTACAACAACTCGCTCGAAGGGTTCCTGTTCCCCAAGACCTACAACAAATCCTCCAACGACACGGCCGACGCGCTGGTGCGCCGCATGCTTTCCCAGTACCAGGAAGAAGTGGCTGACATGGACTACCACTTCGCCGAAGAGCGCGGCTTGAGCGCCTACGACGTGCTGAAGCTGGCCTCCATCGTGGAGCGCGAGGCAACGGAAGAGAACCGCCGCGACGTCGCGTCCGTGTTCTACAACCGCCTGGGCGCCGGCATGCAGCTGCAGTCCGATGCCACCGTGGCGTACCTTGTCAACGGCGACCCGACGCCCGAAGACCTTGGCATCGACAGTCCCTACAACACCTATCTGGTCGCCGGTTTGCCCGCAGGACCGATCTGCTCTCCCGGCCTTGACGCCTTGCAGGCTGCCGCGGCGCCCAACGACACGCCCTACCTGTACTTCTACTTCACGCAGAACGAGGACGGATCGATGACCTATTCGTTCAGCGAAACCTACGAAGAGCACCAGGGCGCCATCGAAGTGGGGTAGCAGCGTGCCGTTCCTTGAACCAGAGCGCTATTTCGCACGCGTGACGCGCATCGACCCCAAGGCGGACCTGCTTGCATGCAACTACCGCCACATGTTGCTCGACATGGACAACACGATCCTTTCGCGCGCAACCCACGACATCCCGGTCGACGTGCTCACCTGGCTTGGCAACGTAAGGGATGCGGGCGTGAAGATCTGCCTGCTTTCCAACAACTGGCACGCCTCCCCCTACGAAACGGCCGAGCGCCTGGACCTGCCTGTGGTTGCGAAGGCGTGCAAGCCCCTGCCGCATGGCTACCTTGCCGCCCGCCAGATCCTGGGCGCACGCTCCGCCGACACCGTGGTGGTGGGCGACCAGCTTTCCACCGACGTGGTGGGCGCCCATTTGCTGGGCATGGCGGCGTATCTGGTATGTCCATTGGTCGAGCAGGACCTTCGCCACACGCAGGCCCTGCGTGCGCTGGAGCGCTCGATGCTGGGTGCGCGCGTTCCGGAAGGCGCGCAGGCATGCTCGGGGGATGACTAGCAATGGAGCGGCATTTCCTGGTGGGGCGCGGCATCGCCCATTCGAAGTCGCCCGCCATGTACAACGCGCTCTACGATCGGCTTGGCCTTGATTGGCGCTACGACCTGGAAGACGTTGGATCGGAGCAGGACGCCAAGCGCCTGATCGAAGCGGGCGGATGGCTCTCTGCCAACGCAACGACCCCCTACAAGCAGCTTGCAGCCCGATGCGCCCAGGTCAAGGCGGCAAGCGTCCAGCTTGCAGGCGGCGCCAACCTGCTTATTGCGCGCAACGGCGCCGTGGTGGGACTGAACACCGATGGGCGCGGCTGCGTGCGCCACATCCAGCGCGCGGGGCATGGACTCGAAGGCGCCCGCGTCGTGGTCTGCGGCACGGGCCCGACTTCCCTTGCCATTTTCCTTGCGGCAGCGCAGGCGGGGGCGGACCGCGTTGCCCTGATCGGTCGCGACCGCGATCGGACGAAGGCGGTGCTCGAAGGATTCGTCGCGCGGTGGAAGGAGCTGGCCTACGCGACCGTGGAGCTCTCTTCACCGGATTCGGGCGAACGTTCCTTCCGCGAGGCGTTCGAGGCGTGCTCCTTCGTCTTCGGAACCTACGAGACGTCCACCAACGAAATCGCAGGTGCCACGGTCGTCGTGGACGCGACCCCGCTGGGCATGCAGCCCGGCGACCCCTTGCCGTTTGCAGAAGAGCTGCTGGGGGGGCAGGAGCTCGTCTACGACGTGGTCTACGGCCATGGCGGATCGCGCTTGCTGGATGCGGCGGAGCAGGCGGGCTGCGCCGTGCTCGACGGACGCGGCATGGTCGTTGCGCAGGCGGTCGAAAACGCGCGCGTGGTCATCGACGCGCATGGCGTGGATGCAGGCATGGATTGGGACGAGATGTTCCAGCTCATGGAGA
>JAFUCW010000317.1 GCA_017459485.1 Eggerthellaceae bacterium
GTAGAGGAAGGTAGTTTTATGCCGCGTAGAGCAGCAGCAGCCCGCCGCGAAGTTCAGGCGGACGCCGTTTACAACAACCGTCTGGTCACCCAGCTTATCAACAAGGTGCTCCTGGACGGCAAGAAGTCGGTCGCCGAAGGCATCGTCTACGGAGCTTTCGACATCGTTTCAGAAAAGACCGGGGAGGACCCGCTGTCCGTGTTCAAGCAGGCTATGGACAACGTGCGCCCCACGCTCGAGGTCAAGCCTAAGCGCATCGGCGGTGCCACGTACCAGGTGCCCATGGAAGTGAACTCTCGCCGTGCCACCACGTTGGCGATCCGCTGGATCGTGGACTTCTCGCGCAATCGCAAGGAGCACACCATGAAGCAGCGCCTCGCCGCAGAAATCATGGATGCCGCCGAAAATCAGGGCGCATCCGTGAAACGTCGCGAAGACCTGTACAAGATGGCCGAATCCAACCGTGCCTTCTCGCACTATCGCTTCTAGAAGGGCGGGTCGGAACATCAATGGCTATTAATCTGAAAGACACACGCAACATCGGCATCATGGCCCACATTGACGCGGGCAAGACGACGACGACCGAGCGCATCCTTTACTACACGGGCAAGACCCACAAGATCGGCGAAGTGCACGAAGGCGCCGCTACCATGGACTGGATGGAGCAGGAGCAGGAACGTGGCGTGACCATTACGAGCGCTGCTACCACGTGCTTCTGGACCAAGGACGGTGTCGAGTACCGTATCCAGATCATCGACACTCCCGGTCACGTGGACTTCACGGCAGAGGTCGAGCGCTCATTGCGCGTGCTCGACGGCACTGTGGCCGTCTTCGACGGCGTTGCCGGCGTGCAGCCTCAGTCCGAAACGGTCTGGCGCCAGGCTGTGCGCTACGACGTGCCGATCATCGCGTTCATCAACAAGTACGACCGTGTGGGCGCCGATTTCGCCCATGCGATCCAGACCATGAAAGACCGGCTGGGAGCCAACGCAGTCGCGGCACAGCTGCCTATGGGCGCCGAAGACAATTTCTGGGGCGTCATCGACCTGGTCACCATGACTGCATGGGACTTCAAGGCCGACGACAAGGGCATGACCTACCCCGAGCAGATGGACGCCATTCCCGCCGAGTTCGCCGACGAGGCCGAAATGCGCCGCGCCGAACTGCTTGAAGCCGCTGCCGACTTCGACGACGACCTGATGGAGAAAATCCTGATGGAAGAGGACATTACCGTCGAAGAGCTTAAGGCGGCCATCCGCAAGGGCGTGCTTGCGTGCGCTTTGAATCCCGTGTTCGTGGGCTCTGCCTACAAGAACAAGGGCGTCCAGGAGCTGCTCGATGCCGTGGTCGATTATCTGCCGTCTCCGGTAGACGTTCCCGCCATCACGGGCACGAACCCCAAGACCGACGAAGAGGACTCGCGTGAGTCCGACGTGAAGGCGCCCTTCGCCGCGCTCGCGTTCAAGATCATGACCGATCCTTACGTGGGCAAGCTGACCTACCTGCGTGTGTACTCTGGCTCGCTTGATTCTGGCAGCTACGTGATCAACGCCACCAAGGGCAAGAAAGAGCGTATTGGTCGCCTTCTGCAGATGCATGCCAACCAGCGTGTGGATATCGATAAATGCCAGGCAGGCGACATCGTAGCTGTCGTGGGCCTGAAAGACACCACCACCGGCGACAGCCTGACTGCCGAAGACGCGCCTATCATCCTGGAATCCATGGAGTTTCCCGACCCCGTCATCGACGTGGCCGTCGAGCCGAAGTCCAAGGCCGAGCAGGACAAGCTGGGCGTGGCGCTCCAGAAGCTTGCCGAAGAGGACCCGACCTTCCGCGTTTCCACCAACGAAGAGACGGGGCAGACCATCATCGCCGGTATGGGCGAGCTGCATCTGGAGATCATCGTTGACCGTCTGCTGCGCGAGTTCAAGGTTGAAGCCAACGTGGGCAAGCCCCAGGTGGCATACCGTGAAACCGCAACCACGCGTGTGGACAACGTTGAAGGCAAGTTTGTGCGCCAGACCGGTGGCCATGGCCAGTATGGCATCTGCTACATCAACCTCATTCCGCAGGAGCCCGGTGCCGGCTACGAGTTCGACAACCAGATCGTGGGCGGCGCCATCCCGAAGGAGTACATCCCCAGTGTCGACAAGGGCATTCAGGACGCGCTCAACAACGGCATCCTTGCGGGGTACCCCGTTGTGGACGTGAAGGTGGAGCTTGTGGACGGCAAGTACCATGAAACCGACTCTTCCGACGCTGCGTTTACCGTTGCCGGCTCGCTGGCCTTCAAGGAGGCCATGCGCAAGGCCGAACCGGTGCTGCTTGAGCCCATGATGGCGGTTGAGGTGGAGACGCCCGAAGAGTACATGGGTTTCGTCATGGGCGACATCCCGTCTCGCCGTGGTGTCATCCAGGGACAGGAGCCCCGTGGTAATACGGTGGTCATCACTGCCAAGGTCCCGCTTTCGAACATGTTCGGTTATGCGACCGATTTGCGCAGCGGTACGCAGGGACGGGCCCTGTACACGATGCAGTTCGATTCGTACCAGCCTGTGCCCAAGAGCGTGGCAGAAGAAGTTATGAGCAAGGCCGGCGGAAACGCTTAAAGCGCCTGCGTATAGAAGGTAGGTTAGAAAGATGGCAAGTCAAAAGATTCGCATCCGCCTGAAGGGCTACGACCATGAGATCGTGGACCAGTCCACCAAGCTTATCGTCGACACGGCCCAGAAGACCGGTGCCAAGGTTTCCGGTCCTATTCCACTGCCCACCGAGCGCAATCTGTACTGCGTCGTTAAGGGCCCGCACGTGGACAAGGACTCGCGTGAGCAGTTCGAGATGCGCACGCACTAGCGCCTCATCGACATTTTGGAGCCCACTCCCTACACGGTGGATTCCCTTATGAGGCTTGACCTTCCCGCCGGCGTCGACATCGAGATCAAGCTGTAGAGGAGGCCGCGCAATGATAGAAACGATTTACGGGACCAAATTAGGAATGACCCAGATCTTCTCCGAAGACGACACGGTTATTCCCGTTACGGTCATTCAAGCCGAGCCGAACACCATCTGCCAGGTGAAAACCGCTGAAACTGACGGTTACGAAGCGGTGCAGCTGGGTTTCGGCGCCGTCAAGGAAAGCAAGGTCAACAAGCCCATGGCGGGCCATTTTGCCAA
>JAFUCW010000318.1 GCA_017459485.1 Eggerthellaceae bacterium
TCAGCGAAAAGCTTTGTGGTGCTTCGAATAGGCCCGACTGGCGAAGGGAGCGCACTTCGGTGCGTACCGTAGCACGGAGGGCCCAGCATGCCGCCAAACGCTTGCAGCGGCGAGCAGTTCTGCTGTTCGTAGAACAGCAGAACTACAAGAAGAACAATAGCGTGTCTATGATGAACACGGGCACCAGGATGCCAAGCGACCACTTCATGTATCCGAAGAAGCTGGGCATCTTCACGCCGTTGGACTGGCTGATGTTGTTGACCATGAAGTTAGGCGCATTGCCGATGTAGGTGATAGCGCCCATGAACACCGCTCCGGCGGAAATGGCGAGCAGAATGGTCTGGTCGACCGTGCCCACCGTGGTCCATACGCCTGTGTCGGCGCCGAGCGCGCCGGCGGTCGTCAGGAACACCACGTACGTGGGGCTGTTGTCAAGGAAGCTGGACAGCGCGCCAGTGATCCAGAAAAACTTCAAGGGCGTGTCGATTCCCAGGTTGCCGCCGTTGTGCGAAAGCAGGGCAAGGGCCGGGATCATAGTAATGAAGATGCCGATGAACAGGCGTGCAACCTCGGCGATGGGCTCCCACTCGAACTCGTTGTCCTCGCGCAGCTTCTTGCTGGTGAACTTCAGGGAGAGGAACATAGCGACAAGGATGAGCACCACCTGCAGCAGCCAGTCATAGCCCAAATGGATCTCTTCGCCGAAAGTGACTCCGGGAACCAGCTCCGGTTCGCCATAGGACGTGCCGATGACGCCCTTGATGATGACCGCGAAGATGATGATAGCCAGGAAGATGAAGTTGTGCGCACCTTCTATCTTGAACTTGATGCGCTCGGACGCCTTGCGCTCCAGCTCCATGCGCTCCAGGCCCTCCTTGCCTTCCTTCTTCATGAAATGACGGTCGACCAGGGCGAAGACCGCAAGCAACAAGACAGCGTTGAGGACCAGAAGCGGCCAGATGTGCTGCGCGGTCCAGAAGAACGGAACGCCGCGCAGATAGCCCAGGAACAGGGGCGGGTCGCCCAGAGGCGTCAGGCAGCCGCCGATGTTGGCCACCAGGAAGATGAAGAACACAACGATATGGGTCTTGTACTGGCGCCAGGCGTTAGAGCGCAACACAGGGCGAATCAGCAGCATGGCAGCACCCGTAGTGCCCACGAAGCTGGCAAGGAACGTGCCGATTGCCAGCATGATCACGTTGTTTTTCGTGGTGCCCACCGGAGCGCCTGCAATGTGGATGCCGCCGGCCACCGTGAAAAGCCCCAGCAAAAGCACGATGAAGGGAATGTAGTCCAGAAGGACCACTTCGCCCACTTTCTCCAGCATGATAGGAAACCCGTACCCTATGGTGAACGGGACCAGGAACACCAGCGACCAGAACCCCGCCACATGGAGCTGATGCTTTTCCCACCATTCGGGCTTGGTCAACGGGAAGAACGCGATGGAAAGCAGCATGCCCACAAACGGGATGATGCTCCACAATGGCAAAGTGGATCCGATGTCGTGCATGATTTGTCCCCCTTGTTCGAAGCGGGAACCCCTTGCAGCCAGGGGACTCCCTCTAATCGTGATTAGTGTACCAAATGTTGATTGAAATACACAATAGCAATTAGCGTACCCGAACGAAGTTCGAAGCGGCTACAATACGAAGAAGGTGCCCAAAGACGCCAGAGGCAGCCAAACAGATGGCAGGAGGACAACATGTCCCTTTCTTTCATAGCAGTAGAAACCGAAGACCAGCTGAAGCATTTGGCAGACGTGGCATCGGAGATATGGCACGAGTACTGGCCGGCCCGCATAGGCGCAGACCAGACCGACTACATGGTGGAGATGTTCCACTCGGTAGAGGCCATGCACCACGACATTGAAGAACATGGCTACCGCTATTGGTTTTTGGTGGACGACGAAGGTCGCGAAGTGGGCTACACTGCTGGCTGCACGCAAAAGCTTACAGGAGATGCCCAGGCAGACGAGTGGATGCGCCATGGCACTGTAGTGGACCAGAAGTGGCCCGAGCGCTTCTTCATCTCCAAGGTCTACCTCTACGCTCAAGAGCGCGGCAAACACTACGGAAGCGCCGTCTTGGCGTTTTTCGAACAGCTGTGCCGCGACGAAGGCCTGCCCGCAATGTACTTGACCGTCAACCGCGAAAACGAGCTGGGCATCCGCGCCTACCTTGCCAAAGGCTTCGTGAGCGTGGAGGACGTTGACGCCGACATAGGCAACGGCTTTGTCATGTACGACCACATTATGGTGAAGGAAATTGACTGAGCGCATGAAAAAGCTACTTTGAGGCGGATCAAGGCCATTTGATCCGCCAAGAAGCAAGAGTTTCCCCAGGTCAGTTGAATCAATCTCATTGGTAAAGTGCCTCAAATCGCCTCAAAGTAGATTTTTCATGCACGAATTGCTGTTTTGATTGCGCAAGAACTCCGACGCACTTACCGCAGGCGCAACTTGACAAATACCTCCAAACAAAGTAAACAAGAGCAAAAGAAATCAACAGGATTAAAAGGAATCAAAAGAAGTAAAAGAGATCAAGATACAGAGGATTTGAGTAAATGAACAACAACCCATTCACACCGGTCTTTGGGAAGGTTCCACCCTTCCTTGCAGGCCGACAAGATGTCATCGACCCCATAATAGAAGCGCTTGAGGAAGGCACGAATAGCCCCGATATCGCCTCGCTACTTGTAGGCGCTCGCGGTATGGGGAAAACCGCCCTGCTCCAATATCTTTCATTCGAAGCAGAGCAACGCGGATGGGTGTCGGCTAACGTTACCGCCGAAACAGGAATGCTGGGAGACATTATCCAACGCTGCAAAGAAAGCGCCCAGCACCTCGTAGGCCATTCTGCAAAAAAGCGCGTCACAGGTGTTCAGGTAGCTGGGCTTGCAGAGATAAACTGGGATTACCCCGATTCGGACAAGGCAAACTGGCGCACAAAGATGAACACA
>JAFUCW010000319.1 GCA_017459485.1 Eggerthellaceae bacterium
ATGATAGGTTAGCCATGAAGGCGTTTTGGGCGCGGTCAAATATCTACCTGCTGACGTTTGCCGGCATTGCCGTGGCGCTCTATCTGGTGCTTGCATGGGGAAGCATCCCCGCAGGGCAGAGGGCGCTCGGATTCTTCATCGTGGGCATTGTGCTGCATGAATGGGAAGAAATGCGTTTCCCCGGCGGCTTCTACGAACTGATGGCCAAGAAATTCCGCATCGAAGGCATGACCGAAGAAAAGATGGGCCTTTCGCATGGCGTAGTTACCGTGGCAATTCTGTTCTTCGCGTTTCTGCCGTTTCTACTGTGGCCCATGGTGCACTGGGTGGCCGGCATCCCCGCCATACTAGGCTTCTTCGAGGCGTTCATCCACGTGGCGGGCATAAAGATCCACAACCTGAAGCGCCCGTACACGCCCGGCATGGCCACAGCGCTGCTATGCCTGCTGCCAGCGGCCATCTGCATCGTGGTCTTTGCGATGCCCGGCGTGCCCGCATGGCAGTGGCTGCTTGCGCTGCTGTGCTATATCGCCATTTTCGCAGGTATGGAGTTTGGCGTGTGGGGCACTTTCGGTATCGACCCCCGCACTATGCCCGCCCGCGCGAAGGCGATTCTGGCGGATAAGTAAGGAGTCTCCCTATCGCAACGAGTACGATGTGCTGCGCCCGCCTGCAGGGTCGCGTTTGAGTACGCCTTTGTCTACCAGATCGTTTATGTCGCGCAGCGCCGTGTCGGGAGAAACCTTGCACAGCTTCGCCCACTTCTTGGCCGTCAACTTGCCCTCGAAAGATCCTACGAGCACGGCTAGCACCTTGCGCTGTCTTTCGTTAAGCGGGACGGAGTCTATTGACGACCAGAAATCGCTACGGCGCAACACGGCATCGAACTCTTCTCCGCTTGCCTCGATAGAGGCATTCACGGCAGTCAGGAACCATGTGAGCCATTGCGTGACATCCGGCGTGCCTTTTTGTGCTTGTTCGACGGCTTCGTAGTAGTCGTTCCGATTGGCCTCGATGTATCTGGCCATGCTGTAGAACCTCCGCGGGCTGCCATCGCTTTGCGCCAACAGCATATCGGTGAGGGCGCGCGCGATGCGGCCGTTGCCGTCCTCGAAGGGATGCACGGTAAGGAACCGCAGGTGGGCAAGCCCTGCTTTCACCAGGAGGTCGGTACTGGGATTGGCGTTGAACCACGTGAGGAAATCTGCCATGAGCCCAGGTACGCTTGTTGCCTCAGGCGCCACGAAGTGGATGCGTTCGTGCCCGAAGGGGCCACTGACAACCTCCATAGGTGTTGTGCGATATTGGGCTACGTTGATCTTGCGAAGCCCGCTATAGCCCGCAGGGAATAAGGCGGCGTGCCAGCTGAACAGGCGCTCGTCGCTCAGAGGGTGGTCCCGGTTTTCAACCGCATCGAGCACCATGTCGACAACCCCGTCTACATCGCGGGTGTCAAGGTCTTCGGCGAACTGGTCTGCGCCAAGCCGGCGTGCAACCGAAGAGCGCACTTTCGCGGCGTCAAGATCGACCCCTTCGATGCCCGACGATGCAATTACTTCTGCGCAAAGAGAACCCACTTCGATTTCGCGAGACAGGTCGAACCCGATGCCTTCGAGCTTGCCAAGGAGATTTCCTTGGGCAAAGCGCGCATCACCAAGCAGGGGAGCGATGGCGTGTTCGTCCCATGTGAAAGCAGTCCAGTTTTTACGTTCGTGCAAATACATAGGGCAATGGTATCTCAGCATGCGGAGATTAGCAATTATTCACCGCAAATTATGCGGAGAATAATGCATATGACTGTGTTCAGGTACCTTGTGCTGTAGTCCAGAAAAGCAAAGTCTTTCCGCATCATTGCGAGCTATACGTTTTCTGTATTGAGGGCTACGCGGCGCACTCCTGTACCCAGGCGATGAAGTTTTCGGTGCTCGTGCCCGTGCGCTCTGCCTGCGTATGTCCTTGGCCCAGACGGTTTCGAAGTCGACCGATTCCACCCCGCTGTAGGCCTGCAGTGCCGCAGCCGGCAAGCGCCAGGCAGAGGGCGGCGCTTGCAGCCAATAGTGCGTATCGCTTCATGAGAAATGTCCTTCCGCTTTTTCTTTTCGTAATCATACTGCTACAAAAAGGTCAGAGTAATAGAGTGTGCACCATGGTAAACATGCCATCTGAAAGTAGCCTTTAAGTTTCCTGAAATCTGCCTGAAAGGGTGGTGGGTTGCCCAGAACATAACCGTTCTTTAAGTCCTTGAAAAAGAAAGGTTATTACAATAAACTTATTTTACTAACTTAAGAAAGAAAGGTTAGCTGTGGGAACTTACCTCGACAGATATTGGGTTTCGGACGCTTCGGGCATGAACAAGGCTGAGCGCATGGGCGGCGCATATCATCCATATGTACCGGATAAACTTGCGGATTTCGAGCTCCTTCTGGAACCAGCCAGTGCCGCTGCGGTTGCAAATGCGCAGGAAGCGCTGCGCGTTCTGGAATCCAGCGGAACCCTTACCGACACGGAACCCCTTGCTCGGCTGCTTTTGCGTGCAGAGGCCGTGTCTTCTTCGCGGATCGAAGGCCTGGAAATGCCTGCATCCAAACTCCTCGAATACGAAGAGCTCGACCGTCTTGGCGTGGAGCACCGCCTAGATTCCACGGAAGCGCAGATACTGGGAAATCTTCACGCGCTTGTCAACGGGTTTGGCGACATGGACAAAGGGCACGTGCTTTCCGTAGAGGACATATGCAGCACCAATCGCATTCTTCTTGCAGGAACGCATATGGAAAATGTGGGCGGCAAGCTACGGGAAACGCAAAACTGGATAGGGGGCAACCGCGTGAACCCCAGAGG
>JAFUCW010000320.1 GCA_017459485.1 Eggerthellaceae bacterium
CAGGTGACCACAATACCGGTGGGCAGATGCGTGATGCGCACCGCCGAATCCGTGGTGTTCACTCCCTGGCCACCATGGCCATGGCTCCGGAAGACGTCCACCTTCAACTCGGAATCCTTCACGTCCACTTCGACGTTGTCTGGCAGCACGGGAAGCACGTCCACTGCAGCGAACGTGGTGTGCCTGCGCGCCTTCAAGTCGGTCGGCGATATGCGCACCAGACGGTGCACGCCTACTTCGGAACGAAGCATGCCGTACGCAAAGCGCCCTTCCACTTGGAAGCTCGCACGTTCAATCCCAACCATTTCCGCACCGCGCGCTAAGTCAAGGACGCGCATCTTCCAGCCCTTGTTTTCGCAGAAGCGCGTGTACATGCGGAAAAGCATGTCAGTCCAGTCCTGCGCCTCGAGGCCCCCGCTGCCGGGGTTGATGTTTACAATGCAGTCCCCTTCATCGAAGCGCCCGGAAAACCACGATTCGACCTCGAAAGAGTCAAGCATGCGCTCAAGCTGGGAAAATGAGGAGTCGGCCTCTGCTTCGAAGGTGGGGTCGTCTGCTGAAAGCTCGATGGCTGTCCGACAGTCGCCGAGCAGCTCCATCGCCTGATCGAATTCGGCAAGCGTCGCGCGTATCGAGCTCGCCTGCCGCGTAACGTCCGCTGCCTGGTCGGGATCGTCCCAAAAGCCAGGTTTCGCCACTTGTTCGTCGAGGCGCTCGAGTTGCGCAGTCCTTTCTTCGATGTGCAGGTAGCTGCGCGCATCCTCGATGCGCTGGGCGATTGCGTCTATGTCCTTGGGGTCGACCATGTGCTCCATCCTTTCCGAAGATAACGGAATTCAAAGGCGCAATCACGACAGCATGCGCCGTACAGACCCGCTTTCGCACCCCCTTGAACAAGGGAGCGAAAACGGGCGATCCGCACTCTTCGTCAGGCGTGGGAGCCTGGCTTCCCATGGCAGTGCTTGTACTTCTTGCCCGACCCGCACGGACAGGGGTCGTTGCGGCCAACGTTTGCCCATGGATCGTTCTTGTCCTTCACGAAGGTGCCGGCGCGAACGGTCTCGGCGGGCTTGGGGGCTTCGGCAGGCATGCCGTCGACCTGAGCCTGGGCAGAGGCCACACGCTGCGCACTCGTCACGTTCGACCCCTCGAGCGCAGCCTCGGGAGACGAGTAGCTCACGTTTCCGCCAAGCGCGTTTTGCTGCTGTACTTGGGGCGGCTGCTGCGCTACCTGGAGGCGAAGCAGCGTGCGCAGATAGCTTTCGTACATGCCGCTTGTCATCTCGCCAAACGCACGGTGCGCTTCGTTCTTGTATTCGACAAGAGGGTCTCTCTGGCCAAATGCACGCAAGCCGATGCCCACTTTCAGGTAGTCCATGTCCTGCAGGTGGTTCATCCACCTGGTGTCGATGATGCGCAGCATTACCTGCGATTCAAGGTTGTCAAGGACCTCGCTGCCAAGCACTCCCTCTTTTTCGCGATAGACGTCCATCAGCTCTTCTGCGGCCGCCTCGGCAACAACATAGGGGTCGTCGCGATGGTCCACCGCATCCACGCTAAAGGTGTTGCGTCCGTCCATTTCCGCGACCCACCGTTCGACCGCGCGCTTGTCCCAGTCGTCGCTGGGCGCTTTGGCAGGGCAGTTCTCAAGCACCACGGACTCCGAACAGTCGCGCGCGATTTCGGGAATGCGCTCGGAAAGGTCCTTGCCGTCAAGAATGGCGTTTCGCTCTTCGTAGATGGCCTTGCGCTGCAAGTTCATCACGTCGTCGTACTCCAAAACGTTCTTTCGGGCGGCGAAGTTCATCTGCTCGACTTGGCGCTGGGCGCCCTCGATCGCCTTGGAGACCATCGAAGCCTGGATGGGCTGGTCTTCGGGCATATCGGTGCGCTCCATCATGCGCGCGATGCCGTCCATGCGGCTGCCGCCGAACAGACGCATCAGGTCGTCCTCGAGCGAAAGGTAGAACTGGGTGAAACCGGGGTCTCCCTGGCGCCCGGAACGACCGCGCAGCTGGTTGTCGATACGTCGGCTTTCGTGCCGTTCCGTTCCGATGACGCACAGGCCACCTGCGGACACCACCTGGTCGTGCTCGACTTCGGTGATGGAGCGCGCCTGGACAAGGGCAGCGTCGCGATCCGCCTGCGTGGGAGGCACAAGGGCGCCCTCCTCCACTTCGGTCCCTTCCTCAAGTGACGGGTCGAAACCCCGTTCGTAGAGAATGGCTTCGGCCAGGCCCTCCGGGTTGCCGCCGAGCAAGATGTCGGTGCCACGGCCTGCCATGTTGGTGGCGATGGTCACTGCGCCGGTGCGGCCCGCCTGCGCGATGATATGCGCCTCGCGCTCGTGGTGCTTTGCGTTGAGCGTCTCGTGCGGGATGCCGCGCTTGTCGAGCAGCCGGGAAAGCTTTTCGGAGTTTTCGATGGTCACGGTGCCGATAAGGCAAGGCTGGCCCACCTTATGACGCGCCGCAATATCGTCCGCGACCGCATTGTATTTCGCGTCCACTGTGCGATAGATTAGATCGTTCGCGTCCTGGCGGATGACCGGCTTGTTCGGAGGAATCGCCATAACGGGCAGCTTGTAGATCTGACGAAACTCGCTGTCCTCGGTCATGGCGGTACCCGTCATTCCAGAGAGCTTTTCGTAGAGACGGAAGTAGTTCTGCAGCGTGATGGTGGCAAGCGTTTGGTTTTCCTCGCGAATGTGCACGCCCTCCTTCGCCTCCACTGCCTGGTGCAGCCCCTCGCTCCAGCGACGGCCCTCCATGATGCGGCCCGTGAATTCGTCGACGATCTTGACCTCGCCGTCGATGACCACGTAGTCGATGTCGCGATGGAACAGGAACTGTGCCTTGAGCGCCTGCTGGAGATGGTTAGGCAGCTGGCCCGAAGGGTCGTTGTAGAGATCTTCGAGGCCAAGGGCGTTTTCGACCTTGGTCAGGCCGACTTCGGTGGTGGTGATCGTGCGCTTTGCCTCGTCTTTTTCGAAGTCGATTCCATCGATAAGCGATGGCATGACACGCGCGAACTTGCGGTAGGTGTCTGCCGCCTGCGTTCCCGCACCTGAAATGATCAACGGCGTGCGCGCCTCATCAATCAGAATAGAGTCGACCTCGTCGACCACGGCGAAATGGTGCCCGCGCTGCACGCGCCCCTCGGCTTTCGTGACCATGTTGTCGCGCAAGTAGTCAAAACCGAACTCGGAATTGGTGCCATACGTGACGTCCGCAGCATACGCAGGCCCCTTGGCGGGAAGCGGCATGCCGTTTTGGATAAGGCCGACTTCCATGCCAAGCAAACGGTAGATGCGACCCATCCATTCGCTGTCGCGCTTTGCCAGATAGTTGTTGACCGTGACAATGTGGACATTGTGGCCGGGGAGCGCGTTGAGGTAGCCGGCAAGCGTGGAGACAAGCGTCTTGCCTTCGCCGGTTTTCATTTCGGCAATCTGACCGGCGTTGAGCGCCATGCCGCCGATTAGCTGCACGTCGAAATGACGCATGCCCAACGTGCGCTTAGAAGCCTCGCGCACCGTCGCGAACGCCTCGGGCAGAAGGTCGTCGAGCGGCTCGCCGTTGTCTAGCCGCTGTCGATACGATCCCGTGAGCGCACGCAGCTCCTCGTCGGAGAGGGGCTCCAAGCGCGACTCTAGGTCGTTGATCTTGTTGACCACGCCCTGGAACTGCTTGAGCTGGCGCCCTTCGCCAGCGGAAAGGATTTTAGAAAGGAAACCTGCCATAACAAACTGCACTTTCCACGTAAACGGCATTGCAGCGTTTCATGCTAACACAGCGACGGTTTTTCAACCTGGATCACACAGAGTTTCGCACGCATCCACCACGTCAAAACCCACTTTGCGCACATACCTTTTATGCGTAGCGCCCGGCTGGCAAGAAGCGCCTTCCTAGATCGTCCCACTGATAATGCGTTCGTAAATCTGGGAGGCACGCGGCGAAGGGTCGATCCCTAGCTCGTCTTTGAGATACGTGCGGTAGCGAAGCCAGGTTTCGATGGCGGCAGGCCGCTGGCCGCATCGTGCCTGCATGGTCATCAGCTGCTCGTAGCAGTCCTCGCGTTGCGGATCGCACGAAAGAGCGATTTGAACCATGTTGAGCGCCGTATGGCTGTCCCCCATGGCAACGAGCCTCCTGGCGGCATGCTGCAACGAATTGACCAGCTTGCTTTTCCATTCCGCCCTTGCGGCCAAGATCATAGGCTCTTCCTGCTCGGTCGGCAGGAAATCGCCCCGGTAGACGTCTTGCACCTGCTCAAGAAGGCGCGCATAGGCGACATGATCAAGATCGTCGCAGCGAAGGTTTCGGCACACCTCCCCTAGGCGCGCAACGTCGCTGTCGAGGTTCTCTTTTTCAAGCCTTACGATACCGTGGGGACGATAGAGGTATGGACACGTTCCGTCGGCAAGGGAAAGTCCGCGTCTCAATATCGATACCAGGTTGTACAAGTTGTGCCGCGCGGCGGAGGGTGTGCTGTCGGGCCACATGCGCTCGCCAAGGTTCCCGCACGACAAGTCGTGCCCCGCCTCGAGGACGAGAATGGCAAGCAACGTGCGAAGCTTCTGTCTGTGAAAGTCCTGGTCGTCGATGATCATACCGCCAATGCTCACCTCGAAATGACCGAAAAGCCGCACGTAGAGTGCCGGCACGCTGGAAGCAGCATGCTTGGACGCACAAAGCACCCTTTGCGTGCCAATCACGCTTGCCGCTTCCCCCAAAAGAGGCGCCTTCGAGCGCGCGTACGCGCCTTTTTGAACCTCGAGCTCGTCTTCGAACATGAGGCAGTCGCCAAGCGATTCCGCCTGCGGCAATTCAAGGTGCTGCGTAGACTCGCACAGCGATGCCATCTCCCGGCGCAGCAATGCCAGGGAGGCCCGTTGCGCAAAGCCCTTGCAAGGCTTGGATAGCAGGCGGCAGGAAGCGCGCCACAGCTCCTCCCAAAACGCTTCGCAGGACGTCCCGTCGTCAGCCAAGAAACCATCGGAAGAGGTTTCTTCGCTTGCGACCATCTTCCACCAGCGCACAAAGCACGCAGCAGCCAAAGGAGCAAGGCGGCCTTCGAAGGAGAAGGCGTCGCCTTCGGTCATGGAAGTGCCTGCGCTCGAGCGCGAAGACCAGAAGCGCCAAAGGATGGAATAGGCGTCGTCGAGCTTTTTCGCCTCGCGGCGCATGGAGCTTGCTTGCGCGGCAAACAGCGAAGGGAGGTCGTGTGCAAAGGTGCCGTAAGGATCAAGGAGAAAAGCGTACGACGCCGCTTCAAGGCGGAGGTCAAGCGGGTATTCGACCTTTTCCGCCATCTTCATTAAGTTCCCTAGAGAGGTTTCCGATGCGTCTAGGAACGCAAGGCGAACGCACGACGCAACCTGGAGCGCGGGAACAGAGCGCCAACGGTCGCTTCGAAGGCTCGCATACACCTTTTCGGCCGAGACAAGGGCACAAGCGTCCAGCATGTGGCCTTGATTCTCCTGGAGCCATTGGCTGCGACCGTGTGGACCGCACGAATTCACCAGCAGAAGAGCAGCACGATCCACACGGTTCTTCTCGAGCAGGATCGACGCCACCTGCAATGAGAAATCCCCTGCCCCATCGGCGCCGACGGCAGAGGCGACATGGCCCATATGAGGCGCGAATGCGCGCATCACGCTTCGAAATGCGAACCCTTGAGCAGAAAACGTGTGGGAAAACTCGTCCGCTTCGACGAAAGGACGAACACGCAAAGGGTCGATGTCGGAGTAGCCGACTTCTGCGCCGACTACGGCCTCCAACTCCTCGAATGTGCCGCGCTCGAGCATCAGGATCGCCAGTGTCAAAGCGGCTGTCGCCGGATCGTCGACTTCGGCGATATGGTCGGCAAGAAACCGCTCGTAGGCAGTCTGGTCACCATGAGCGAGCGCCGGAACGCGCGCCGCCAACGTCCTTCCCGGAAGATCCTCGTAGCGCGCCAAGACAATCTCGCGCACGCTTTCCATCTCGCTGTCCGAATAAAGGAAGTCGCGCGGGTTCAGGCACAGGCACTCCGATTCGAACCCGCGCAACGGGTTGGAAGTCGGCGTTGCGCACACGATGACCTCGCGTCCTTCTTCCACCAGCGAACGGCACACCTTCCGAAACTCGCTTCGCCTCTTTTGCCCCAAAAGGGGAACGTCGTCGAACACGATGACGAAGCCCGGCTGCGTCGCGTCATGCAGCTCGGGCAGAAGCGTGCATGCGTCAAGGTCGCGAAAGAAGCACGGATTGCCTCCCTCTATCCACATGGTGTTGTGCAGACCATTGACTAGGTCGGCGTACGAGCACGCAAGGACCGATTTCCCGAAACCATCGGGCGCCACAAGGTAGCGGACCGCTTCGCGGTTTTTCATCATGGTGGCAAGAAGGGTGTTGCGATTGAAGTAAGGCACCCCTGCAAGCTGACGCGGCGGTTTACCTTTGCAAGACGCGTGTACGATAAACTGCATGTGCTAACGCCTCCTTCAAGCATTGAGGAAGGTGAGGGCATGGGATGCACCAATGTAGGGATTATCTATTGTGTGCGCAATGGGTTTTTCGATATTTATCTGATTCCATAAGGCAGACTACAGGAAAGTCCATAGGACAGATTGCAGGAAAAGCGAGCGCCATCGAGCCTTCGTCGCCCGATATGGGACATGGTAAAGCACGGAGTCAGGCAGGGTTTGTGAGATTCGCATTCTTTTCCTTGACGTAGGAGTGCTGTGCCATTATTATTTCCTTTCGCGCTTGATAAGGCGCATCGCTGGGGTATAG
>JAFUCW010000321.1 GCA_017459485.1 Eggerthellaceae bacterium
AGTCTTCGATCCCGCAGGACGGCAGCGACGCAGTCTTGGTCGCTTTCGACGACGTTGCGGCGTTGTTGTGCTTCGCCGACTGCCTCCCGCTCGTCCTTGTTGCTCCCACAGGCGCATTTTGCGTTGCGCATTGCGGCTGGAAGGGGACGGTCGCGCACCTTGCGTCAAAGGTCGCTTTGCGCCTTGCCAAGGTTTCCTCGTGCGACCCGGCGCAGTTCAACGTCTACATTGGTCCCTACATACACGTCGAGTGCTTCGATGTGGGCGACCAGGTCGCTGCGCAGTTTGCCGCAGAGTTCCCCTCTGGTGTTTCTGTGCGTGACACCATGTCCGCGCAGCGTCGAGTCGATCTTGGAGCTGCAGTGACGTGCGACTTGCTCGGGTGCGGCATTGCGCCGGAGCGGATAGCCGACGTGGGGAAATGCACCGTCTGCGACCAGGAGCATTTTTTCAGCTACCGCGCAAGTTCTGGCACGTGCGGGCGTCATGGGGCGCTTGCCGTGCGCATAGGGGATTCGGAGGGAAGAGTTGAGTACTGCTGAACAATACCGCAACGTGCGTGCCGAAGTGGACCGCGTCTGCCGCGAATGTGGGCGCGACCCCTCCAGCGTGCTGCTTGTGGCTGTGTCCAAAACCGTCGGGACAGACGAAGTGTAACGGGCGCTCGATGCCGGCGCGCTCGATTTCGGCGAGAATCGCCCCGATGAACTGGTCGTCAAGCATGCTGCGTTCCCGCATGCCCGGTGGCACTTCATCGGAAACCTGCAATCGCGCCGCATCAAGGACGTGGTCGGCAGGGCGTGTCTGATGCATTCCGTCTACAAGATCGACCACCTACCCAAGATCGCGCATGCCGCCCAAAGCCTTGGCATCGTGCAAGATATACTGCTCGAGGTCAACTCCGGCGAAGAGGCGAAGGGCGGGGTGGATCCGTCCCAAGCAGCCGCCTTCCTTGCTGCCGCGTCGGACCTCGCGCACGTGCGCGTGCGCGGCCTTATGACGATGGCTCCCCAAGGTGACGCAACCGTGGCCAGGGCGTGCTTTTCGCGGCTGCGCGCTTTGCGCGACGAATTGGAGGGCCAAGGCGCCGCCCCGCTGGGCTCTCTTGCAGAGCTGTCCATGGGCATGAGTGACGACTGGCGCGAGGCCATTCGCGAAGGCGCAACAATTATTCGTGTGGGGAGGGCTGTATTTAGTGGCGATTTCGTCTAGAATATCGTATATATAGTGGTGACGCGCTTTCGCGTAGTGGCCGTTTGAACGAAGAACAATAGAGGCAGGAGCGACCATGGCATTCCTCGACAGCATCAAAGACCGTCTTGGTTTCGGCGAAGGCGAAGAAGAGGAGTTCGACGAAGAACTCTATGGCGACGAATACGACTCGCATGCAGACCGTACCGAAGATTACTCTTCTTATGACGATGACGAATACGTTGACAATGGGGAGGAGTACTCCTCGTTCAAGCCAGCCACAACGCGCTCTTCCCGGTCTGGGCGTCGCGAACGCGGCGAACGAGGTGCTTCCGGTCGTCGCAGCACTCCGCCTAACCTTGTGAGCATCGACGACGTGCGCAACTCCACGCGCGTTCCCGACTCCCTTGGCCGCGATCCTCTGCCTCCGCGTCGGCAAAGCAACTTCGGTCGCAACGTGGTTGGCCATGCAAGCGACTACGCTTTGTCTGGATCCGAGGCGGCGCAAGGGGCTCGCGACGGTGCCGCACAAGAGCGCCCTTCGTTCGAGACGGGCTCGGGCGCACCGGCAGGGGGGTACGATCCCTATCGCGTCTACGAAGCCGGAAGTGCTTCGAGCCATCGACCTTCGCGCAGCGTGAGTGTCATTTCCCCCGTTGCCTACAGCGAGGTTGAAAACGTCGCTCGCATGCTTCGCGCCGGCGACGCAGTGGTTCTTTCTTTGCGCAACACGCCCAACCAGCTTTCCAAGCGCATTCTTGATTTCAGCTTCGGCGTAGCAAGTGCGCTTGATGCAACGGTCGACTGCATTGCCGACAAGGTGTTTGCCATCACGCGCGTGTCGGGCCTTGACGATGACGAGCTTTCGCGTTTGCGTTCCCAGGGTGTAATCTAGCCGATGTGCCGTTGCATGGTGTTTCGCCGTGGAGCTTTCGCGCTTTGCCAAAAGGAGCTTTAAGGAATGAAGGCGCTTATCATTTCCCTGCTGAATCTATACGTGGTTATCATTTTCGTGTACTGCATATTCTCGTGGTTTCCCATTCCGCGTGATGGAGTATTGGCGGACGTGAACAGTTTTTTGGGCAAGTTGTGCTACCCGGTCTTGGCTTTGTTCCGTAAATTCATTCCATCTCTTGGAGGTGCGGTGGATATAAGCCCCATAGTCGCCTTTATTGTATTACAATTGCTGATTAGTCTAATCAGGATGATCTAGCAATGTAGCTAGTGCTAGGGTTTGGTAGAGAAACGAAGGAGTACTACGATGCCTCTCACTTCAACCGATGTCAACAATGTCAGTTTTTCCGTTGACCGCAAGGGCTACAACGTCGACGAAGTAGACGTGTTCCTCGAGCAGGTTGCGTCGAGTATCGACGAGCTTATGGCGCAGATCGACAGCCTCAACGGTCAACTTCGTTCTGCCGAGAAAAGCGCGGCTGCGGCGCCTGCAAGCGTGGATGGGCAGGCCGTAACCGTCGCCGAGCTCGAGCAGCGCGATTCTCGCATTGCGGAGCTCGAAGCCCAGGTGGCTGAGCACCGTGCAGACGACTCTGCCATTGCGCAGGCGCTCATTATCGCGCAGCGTTCCGCCGACGAGATCATGGCGAACGCCAACAAAGCCGCCGATAGCACTAAGCAGGATGCCGAAGACGAAGCGCAGCGCATTCTGGACAAAGCCAACGCCGAAAAGGCGCGTGTTATTGAAGACATTCATAAGCTTGAAGCCGAACGCGAGGAGGCGCGCGCACGTTATTCCAGCATGCTCAACGATTTCATTGCCAGTTCCGAAGATATTCTTGGCGAACTGGAGGCGCATGCCCGTCGTGGCGGTTCCCGCATCAGCAGCTACATCAACACTGATTCCGGTGAGCAGTCTATGGATTCTGGCTACGAGGAAGTGTCGAGCATTTCCGCTGCTACGTATACCACGCCCACGGTCGGCGGCGCTCCGGCACCCGCTGCCCCCACGCCCTCCAAGGTCGAGAAGGATTTCTCTGGCTTCGGCGACACTGACGATGGGTTTGATGTAGACGACCTCGACTAATCGGGTTCCGCCGTTCTTCCGAACGGCGGAACGCACACACCATTCGACCTGACGTTGCGCGCGCATCTGGCGGCACGCTAGCCCCTTGTTCGGCTTGGCCCGCAACCGTTGTACGGGCACTGCGCCGAGAGCGGGGCTATCGCACTCGCCAGATGCGCGCTCACTGACTCACCATGGGCGACCTGCGA
>JAFUCW010000322.1 GCA_017459485.1 Eggerthellaceae bacterium
CCCCATCTACCCGACGGCTGCCGCCACGCCCGACGACCTTCCTGCTGCAGAATATAAGCTCTACAACTTGATCGCGCGCCGTTTCCTGGCGACGCTTTCCGGGCCTGCCACCATCGAGGGGACCAAGGTCAACCTTGACGTGTCGGGAGAGCCTTTCGTCGCCAAAGGAGACGTGCTGGTCAGCCCTGGCTATCGCGAAATCTATCCCTACGGTCTGAAGAAGGACGAGCAGCTCCCTGCACTGGCCGAAGGGCAGACCATCGCGTTCAACGGCGCCGAATGCGTCGCCAAGCAGACCGAACCTCCGGCGCGTTACTCCCAGGGGCGTCTGATTCAGGAGATGGAAAAGCGCGGTTTGGGGACCAAGTCGACGCGGCATTCTATCATCGACCGTCTCTACAACGTGAAATACATCGTCAACGACCCGATCGAGCCCACCGCACTCGGCATGGCGGTGTGCGACGCGCTCGGGTCCTTCGCCCCGCATGTAACCACCTCCGAAATGACGGCGCAGCTTGAGGACGAGATGAGCAACATTGCCTCCGGGTCCACTTCCAAGGATGTGGTGGTGGGCCACTCGCGCGCGCTGCTGGCAGAACAGCTTTCCGAGCTTATGCCCCATTCCGAAGAGGTTGCCGTCGCTCTTGCGGATGCTGTGGCGGCCGACGCCTACGTGGGGAAATGCCCCAAGTGCGGCAAGGACTTGCAGATCCGCGTGTCGCAGAAGACGCGCGGCCAGTTTATCGGGTGCGCCGGCTGGCCCGATTGCGACGTGACGTATCCGCTTCCCCAGGGCAAGATCGAGTCCACCGACACGCCATGCCCGACATGCGGCATGCCCCAGGTGAAGGTGAGCCCGTTTAGGCAGAAGCCCTTCATGCACTGCATCGACCCCGAGTGCGCCACGAACAAAGAAGAGGACGTGGTTGTCGGCCTTTGCCCGGTCTGCGGCGAGCGCGGAGTCGACGCGATGATGGTTGCGCGCAAGAACCCGCGCACCCTCAAGCGCTCTATCACCTGCTCTAACTTCGACGAATGCGGCACGCGCTACCCGCTGCCTGCTCGCGGCGAGCTGACCTCGACCGAAGAGGCCTGCGAGCACTGCGGAGCCCCTATGGTGATCGTGACGACCAACCGTGGGCCATGGAAGCTCTGTCCGAACTACGACTGCCCCGGCAAGGAGGAGGCGAAGGCGAAAAAGGCCTCCAAGGGCAAGGGTGGCAAGAGCTCGCAGCAGGGGTAGGGGGTTCCCATGGATGCTATACAGGGTGCGAGCAGAGGCGTCTTCGTCACCTTTGAAGGCGGCGACGGAGCGGGGAAGACCACCCATATCAATTTTCTATCCGATGCGTTGCGCGACGCGGGACACGAAGTGGTGCGCTTGCGCGAACCTGGGGGAACGACAGTGGGCGAGCTGTTGCGCGATGTGGTGCTCAACCCGGAACACGACGCCATGTCGCCCGAGGCGGAGCTGCTCATTTACGAAGCGGCGCGCGCCCAGCTGGTCTTCGTGGTGATCGCGCCGGCGTTGCTGCGGGGTGCGGTGGTGCTTTGCGACAGGTTCTACGATTCCACCGTTGCCTATCAGGCCTATGGTCGTGGCGTGTCGCGCGAGTTCGTCCGCCAGGCAAACATGTTCGCCTGCCAGGGCATTCGCCCGGATCGCACGATTCTTATCGAAACCGATGCTCCGGCAAGCGTTGGCCTGGAACGTGCCATGCATGGAAGGGACGGCGACCGCATGGAGCGCGCGGGCGAACACTTTCACGAACGCGTCAACCGGGCGTATCGCGACATAGCGGCTGCAAGTCCCGACCGCGTTCGCGTGGTAGTCAGCCAGCCCACGAAGGCCGAAACCGCCAGGCTTGTGTTCGGCGCAGTTGCAGACCTGTTCGGTTGGGACGGCGACGACCTTCCCTTCACCGACGGCTACTTCGAAGGAGCGAACCTTGTCCATGGCAAGGTCCGCCAGCAAGAGGAGTAGCGGCCATGTCCGACATCTTCTCCGGCATCCTGGGGCAGCCCAAGGTCCGCGACTTTCTTCGGTCGGTCGTCTCGCACGGGCAAATCGGCCAGTCCTATCTGTTCACAGGGCCGGCTGGCTCGAACAAGACGCTTGCCGCGCTGGCACTTTCCCAGGCGGTGATCTGCAAAGACGGCGGATGCGGAACCTGCGATGCCTGCAAGCGCGTCATGAGGCGGTCGCACCCCGACGTGCGGCGTTACGAACCCGAAGGCGCAGGAGGCTATTTGGTGGAGCAGATCCGCGAAATCGTGGGAGACGTCTCCCTGGCGCCCATTCAGGCGAAGTCGAAGGTATACATCATCGACCGTGCCGACCTGCTGGGCGTCCAGTCTGCCAACGCCTTCCTCAAGACGCTCGAGGAGCCCCCGCAGGATGTGGTCATCATCTTGCTCGCCCGAACGCGCGAAAGCGTGCTTCCCACTATCGTCTCGCGTTGCCAAGTGGTTCCCTTCAGGCACATTCCCCACACCGAGGCGTGCGGCATCGTCAGCCAAAACACCGGGGTTTCTTCCCAGAAGGCGGCGGTCGCCATCCAGGCATGCAGCGGATCCATCACCAGGGCGATCGAGTTCGTGCGGTCTAGCGAACGCTTCTCTTTTCGCGCACGTGTTCTTGAGATCTTGTCCTCGCTCGAGCTATCCGACGACCTTGACGTGCTCGAATATGCGGCAGAGCTGCTCGAACGCGCGCAGGCTCCCCTCGACTTGGTGCGCAAAACGCAAGAGGAGGAACTTGCCGCAAGCGCCGAGTTCATGGCGCAGGCGGCAATCAGGCAGGTTGAGGCACGCAACAAGCGCGCGCTGACGGCGCGCAGCAGCGAGTACCTCAGGGAAACCAACGCCATCATCCGCTCGTGGCTGCGCGACGTGCTCATGGCGGCTTCCGGGCGTCCCGAGCTCGTCATCAACGAGGACGTGGCAGATGCTATCAGGTCTACGGCTTCGAAAACTTCGGCTCCGCAAGTTGTGCGTGCTCTTTGCGCAGTGGACGAATGCGACGAGGCCTTTCGCTATAATGTTTCTCCTGAAACGTGCATTGACGTGCTTCTATGTCAGATAAGAGAGGAACTGTATGGTTCGCGTAGCGCCAGTACAGCTGCAATATAACCCGAAAACGCTTTGGTTCGACCCAACGGATTTGGAACTCTTCGAAGGTGCGCGGGTGATCGTGCGCACCGAGCGCGGCACCGAATACGGTGTGTGCGCAGGGGGAGTGATAGAGGTCGACGAGGAAGAGGTGGGCGCGCTCAAAAGCCCGCTCAAGCCCGTGGTGCGTATTGCCAGCGAGGAAGACATCGACCAAGTGGAGCTCATGCGCCAAAAGAGCGAAGAGGCTCTACCTATCTTCAAGAAGCTTGCTGCCGAAACGAACGAGGACATGCACCCGGTCATGGTCGAATACCTCTTCGACGGGGACCGCGCCGTGTTCTTTTTCGAGTCGGAAGAGCGTGTCGATTTCCGTGACCTGGTGCGCCGCCTTGCCAGCGAGCTGAAAGTGCGCGTCGACATGCGGCAGATCGGCGTGCGCGACGAGGCGCGGATGGTAGGCGGTTTGGGCCATTGTGGGCAAGAGCTGTGCTGCAAGCGTTTGGGAGGGGAGTTCAATCCCGTGTCCATCCGCATGGCCAAGGAGCAGGACCTCTCTCTCAATCCGACGAAGATTTCCGGCGTGTGCGGCAGGCTCATGTGCTGCCTTCGCTACGAATTCGACGCCTACAAGGATTTCAAGAGCCGCGCCCCGAAGCAAGGCGCCAAGGTGGAAACCCCCGCGGGAGTGGCAAAGGTGGTCGACCTGAACGTTCCCAAAGAGACGGTCACCGTATTGCTCGAAGAAGACAAAAAGCGCGTGACGTTTCCGCTTTCGGCCATGGACGAGCCAGCGGATGGCGAGAAGCGCCCCCGCTCCATTGGAGAGGCGTTCGAGGAATATGCCAATCCCGACCCATTTGCAACGAGCACGGTTCTTGGCATGTTTGACACCGCCGGCTTCACCCAGGAAGACAAGCTTGGTACGCCCGAGGCGCGTCATAACGCAAAACGCTCCGACAAGGGTGCGGAGGACGGCGATGGCGAGGCGAAGAAGGGCTCGCGCAGGAGGCGTCGGCGCAAGGGGTCGGGTGGAAAATCCCAGGATCAGGCGAAACAGCAACCCCAGAACGCTTCTGAAGGCGCCGAGAAGCAAGGGACTTCTCGCAAACGCAGGCGCCGCAGCAGCCAGGGCAAGCTGGCCGATAGTCCTGGTGCCGTGCGCCCCGGGCAAAAGTCGAGCGGCCTTTCGGAGTCTTCCGCGTCGTCCGGCCCTTCCAAACAAGAGAGGGCCTCTTCTGCCCATCGCACGTCGCGCAGGCGCAGCCATAAGACGGGAAGTGGTGCAAGTGAATCTTAGTTACGAGCTCCTGACCGACCTGTATCAGCTCACGATGGCGCAGGGGTATTGGAAAAGTGGGAAGTCCGACGAGCAAGCGTGCTTCCACATGTACTTTCGCCACAATCCCTTCGAAGGTGGTTTTTCCATTGCGTGCGGCATGGCGCAACTTGCCGAAATGATCGAAACCTTCGCTTTCTCCGAAGAAGAACTTGGCTATCTTCGCGGCTTGGACGCCCCTGACGGAGGTCCGTTGTTCGACTCTTCGTTCCTTGACTGGCTTGGGGGGCTTACGCTTTCCGTCGACATCGATGCCGTGATCGAGGGCACGCCGGTGTTTCCCAACGAACCGCTTGTTCGCGTGTGCGGACCCATCCTGGAGTGCCAGCTTCTCGAGACCGCCTTGCTCAACTGCGTAAATTTCCAAACACTTGTCGCTACGAAGGCGGCCCGCGTATGCATCGCCGCCGAAGCGCCTGTCGCTGAATTTGGGTTGCGCCGTGCGCAAGGCATTGCCGGCGGCATTTGGGCGAGCCGTGCGGCCGTTGTGGGCGGTTGCTCGTCTACTTCCAATGTGCTTGCTGGGCAGATGTTCGGCATTCCCGTTTCCGGGACCCACGCCCATTCCTGGGTTATGGCATTCGAAAGCGAACTTGAGGCGTTCCGTTCCTATGCGCGCATCTTCCCTCGCAACTGCGTTCTGCTCATAGATACCTACGACGTGGAGCAAGGTCTCGAAAACGCCATTACGGTCGGATTGGAAATGAAGGAGCGCGGCGAGAAGCTTCTAGGCGTCCGCATAGATTCGGGTGACCTTGCCTGGCTTTCGAAGCGCGCCCGCGCTCGCCTTGATGAAGCAGGACTGTCCGACTGCGGCATAGTCCTGTCGAACGACCTTGACGAGCATACCATTCGCTCCATTCGCGAGGAAGGCGCCGTCATTTCGAGTTGGGGCGTGGGGACCAAGCTGGCAACGGCCTACGATCAGCCATCGCTTGGCGGAGTGTACAAGCTTTCGGCCACGCGGTCAGGGGACTCTGAGGCTTGGGTTGACCGCATCAAGATCAGCGAGCAGGTTGCCAAGCTTACGTTCCCCGGTGTGCTGGGCGTTCGCCGCTACACGTTCGAGAATGGCAAGATCGCCGGCGACATGGTCTACGACGTCAACAGCGGCGTGGGGACCGACGAGCGAATCGTCGACCCTGCCGACGACCTGCGCCAGAAGACCTTGGCGGGCCTGAAGTACGAAGAACTGCTCGTACCGCTGGCGCGCGGTGGGAAAGTGGTGCTTTCCGCCGAGCACCGCAATGCGATGGCGGCTCGGTCTCGCACGCTTGCGGGCCTTGAATCTCTCGACGAGACCAACAAGCGTATTTTGAACCCGCATTCCTATCCGGTGGGTCTTGAAGAGGGTCTTTCTCGACGTCGCCGCGCACTGGTGGTCCGAATG
>JAFUCW010000323.1 GCA_017459485.1 Eggerthellaceae bacterium
CCCAGCCGGACCCAGGAGCCTCGACAAGCCGGATGCCGTGCTCTTCGAGGAACGAGCGCCTATAGATTGCCGACCACACGGAGGGGTGCATGCAAAGCAGGACGGGGTGCTCCTCGATGGTAAACGAAACGGGTTGGAGCGGCATGGAGTAGTCGTGTTCGGGGGTTACCAGGCTGTCCCCGATCCCGTCCATTGCGTCGTAGTATTCGCGATACGATCCTTTCACCACGTCGGCGGGGGTGTCGCTTTGGAAGGTGGCGAACCCGTAGAGGTCTTCGAGCATGTGCTTGTCGATGAAATCGTCGGGCTCGACAATGGAGATGTATTCCCCTTTCGCGCGGGACAAGCCTGCATTCACAGCGCTGCCGTAGCCGCCATTGGGCTTGTCGACGACCTGGAAACGTTCGTCGCGGGAGGCGAATTCCTCCATGATGGCAAGCGAGTTGTCGGGGCTTCCGTCGTTGACGCAGATCACCTCGATGTCGTGCAGTGTTTGCGCAGCAATGCTATCGAGGCATTGGCGCAAAAAGGGCTCGACGCTGTAGGCAGCGACGATGACGGACACATGAGGACGTGGGTGAGTGGTGGCTTCGGTGCTTGCCATGGTCCCTCCTGGTAGGTTTTGAGGATATGTTCGTATGATAGAACAAATCGTAGGATAATGGCGCGGGTCGCACAGCCCATTAAAGGTATAATCCACGTATGGTCGACAGCATCCGATTCAGACATACTCCATCGACTGATCAGAAACGCGTCGCGGTGGTGACCATGGGTGTCAAGCTGCCGGGCGAGCAGCGCGGCTACACCCGGTTTCGCAAGATTGCCGAAATGCTGGTGGAGGCGGGATTCGCCGTCGATCTGATAACGAGCAGCTTTCAGCATTGGGAAAAAGCCCAGCGCGACAGGGAATCTGCGCAGTACCGGGGATTGCCCTACGAAGTGGTGTTTGTCGACGAACCTGGGTACAAGCGCAACCTGGATTTGTCGCGCATTTCAAGCCATGCCCGTGCGGCCCGAAACCTGGCCCATCACTTCGCGGACAATCCGTGGCGCTACGACCTAATCTATTCGGAGATTCCCCCCAACGACGTGGCTCTTGCCGCTGCGGAGGCGGCGCAGGCAGGGGGCATCCCTTTCGTGGCGGATGTGAACGACCTGTGGCCTGAGGCGATGCGGATGGCTTTCGACGTGCCCGTCGTGTCGGACATCGCATTCCGCTCGTTTGCCAAAGACGCGGCGAAGGTCTACCGCATGCTCGACGCTGCCGTGGGGACGTCGGACGAGTATGCGGCACGTCCTGCTGCCGACCGCGACGACCCCTACCCGCGCCTGACCGTTTACGTGGGCAACGATTTGACCGAGTTCGACACGGGAGTTGCCGTGTACGCAGACGAGATCGTCAAGCCCGATGGCGAGATGTGGGTGGCCTACGCGGGGACCCTTGGCGCCAGCTACGACATTGCTACGCTTATCGAAGCTGCAGCGCTTCTTGTCGAAGACGAGCCGCACCTTCGTCTCAAGCTGCTCGGCGACGGCCCAGAGCGCGAATCGCTCGAGGACCTTGCGCAGAAATGCGAAGCTCCCGTCGATTTCTTGGGCTACGTGGACTACCCCGTCATGGCGGCATGGCTTTCCAAATGCGACATTACGGTCAATTCTCTCCATGAAGGCGCCGCACAGTCCATCGTCACGAAAATCGGCGACTACCTTGCGGCGGGCATTCCATTGGTGAACACGGGCCAGTCACCCGAATTCTGCTCTAAGGTGGAGCGCGACGGCTTCGGCGTTAACGTGGAGCCAGAAAACATCGGCAAGCTTGCCTTGGCAATCCAGCGGCTTGTGCGCAATTCGAGTGCCCGCAAAATAATGGGTGCGCGTGCGCGCGCCGTGGCGGAGGCCGAGTTCGACCAGCGCCAGTCCTACCTCAAGATAGTCCATCTTGTCCAACGTCTGCTCGTCTAGCGTTTTCGGCACACGTGCAATGCGCTCGGTTGTAGCGGGCAGGCTGTCCTTCTTGTAGGGAACCAGACGGTGCTGCGGCGTAGGGCAGCACCGTAGTTTTGTCGCAAGGAGTGGTCAGAGGCGGGCGTGGGCGCGATCGCACGTACACAGCCAGCTGCATGTCCTAGGAGCCGGTTCCGGGGTTCGCGAAGATGCGTGTTCGCAAAAGGGCAAGATGTTCTTTTAGATTTCCTCGACTCCCATGACGACCAGAGCGCATGCGATAACCTGCGACAACGTGTCGTCGTCAAGGCGGCCAACGATTTCGGCCTTGCCTTCGTCGTCGCGCACTCCGAGGTCCATGGCGCGCATGGCTTCGCACTGAACAAACCCGTCGACTGGGTTGCCAGGGGCGATGCGCACATGCAGGGGGTACTTGTTGTCGGTTGACGTAATAGGCGCGAGAAGGGTGAGGGTGCTTCGCATGTTTATGTGCCAAGGACTGAGGACAACGGCGTAATGACGCCCAGCAGGTTCGTGCCTCCTGGAGGGGTCGAAGTTGATGCCGACAATGTCTCCTTGCTCGCAGATCACGACTGCCACGCATCCCATTCGGCGCCAAGCATGTCGTCGGTGGGCCACTGCTCAGAAGGAGCAGTGCGGCTGGCGTCGTACCCTGCGAAGAGCGTTTCGAACGTGACGCCGCGCTTGGGAAGCACGCGGCGGTGCGCGCGCTCGACAGGGATGAGTTCTATGTTGCCCCGTTCGTTGACCTCCGCTGTCACCTGGTCGCCCCGTTTGAGGTTTGCGAGGCGAAGGACGGGCTGGGGAATGCGAACCGCTTCAGAGTTGCCCCATTGGGCTATTGCTGTGCTCATACACTCTCCTTGGTTGGATGTATATACAGTATACATATACACTAGTTATTGCACAACGAAGGAACTATTGCGTTGGTATGCGGACATGCCTGCACCTCTCAACAAGCGTGCACTTTCTTTCGTAGAGCTGTGGAATGGTGCTTGCGTTCTGCACGTCTCTCTTTTCATCACGTACAATACCACCTATGGAAAACGAAACGGAACACAAGCCAATCGCGTTCAGTCCGCCCGACATTACCGAAGCGGAGGTGGATGCGGTTGCAGAGGCGCTGCGCAGTGGGTGGATCACCACCGGACCGCGTACCAAGGAGCTCGAACGCAGGATGGGTGCGTTTACGGGCACCACTGGTTTCGCTTGCTTGAATTCTGCCACCGCTGCGCTCGAATGCGCTTTGCGCCTGGCAGGAGTAGGTCCAGGGGACGAGGTGATCGTACCCGCCTACACCTATACGGCTTCTGCTTCGGTAATTGCCCATGTGGGTGCGAAGATCGTGCTTGTGGACGCAGCAGCTCCAAACGAGGAAGAGCAGCCTTTCGACCGGCTCGCTTCTAGATTCCACATGGACCCTCTGGCGCTTGAAGAGGCGCTCAGTCCCCGCACAAAGGCGGTTATCCCCGTCGATATAGCCGGACGCATGGCGGACTACCCGGCTCTGCTTGACGCACTTCGCTTTGCGAGCGGCTGGTCAGCCTCAAACGAGGTTCAGGAGGCGATCGGCCGCCCAATCGTGCTTGCCGACGCCGCCCATTCGCTCGGTGCGACGCGCGACGGCGTGCGTTCCGGACAGGCTGCCGACTTCGCGGCGTTTTCGTTCCATGCCGTGAAGAACCTGACCACCGCCGAAGGGGGCGGCCTTGCCTGGTCGAACCCCGATCTATCCGACCTTCCGATCTACGATCGCATCATGCACCTGTCCTTGCACGGGCAGACCAAGGACGCGATGCACAAGGAAGCGGGGTCGTGGGAGTACGACATTGTCGATCTGGGATACAAGTGGAACATGACCGACATCGCGGCTGCCATGGGCCTGGCCCAACTCGATCGCTATCCTGCGTTGCTTTCGCGCCGCCGCGAGCTGGTGGAGCGCTACGAATCCAATCTTGAAGGCAGCCGCGTGTGCACCATGGCGCATGCTTCCATGGCATGCGACTCGGTGCCTTTCGAGTCGAGCCGACATCTTATGCTAGGGCGCATTGCAGGGGCGACCGAGGCGCAGCGCAACGCGGTTATCGCCTTCATGGCGGATGCGGGAATCGTCTGCAACGTCCACTACAAGCCGCTTCCAATGCTATCGGCGTATCGGGCGCTCGGGTTCTCCCCCGACGACTTCCCCCATGCATGTGCGCTCTACGAAAACGAGATCACGCTGCCGCTTCATACGCTGCTTTCCGACAGCGACGTGGACCGGGTGTGCGAAACGCTGCTGCGTGCAGTAGGAGAGTGCGCCTAGAACCATGTACGTGCGCTTCGTGAAACGCATTTTCGACATTGGCATTGGCTTGGTGGCCTTGCCTGTGGTGGGCGTCTTCACCATTGTGTGCGGCGTGCGCATCAAGGCAGAAGACGGCGGCCCTATTTTCTACAACGCTCCGCGTGTGGGCAAGAACGGCCGCGAGTTCACCATGTACAAGTTTCGCAGCATGAAAGTGAACGCGCCTGACCTGGTGTTTTCCGATGGCTCCACTTACAATTCCGCAGATGACCCACGCATGACGCGCGTGGGTGCCTGGATGCGTCGCACCAGCGTCGACGAGCTCCCGCAGTTTCTCAACGTGCTCGGCGGCTCGATGAGCGTTGTGGGACCGCGCCCGGACCTGAAACGGGAGACAGAGCTTTATGTGGGCAACGAAGCGGAGAAGCTTCTTGTGAAGCCGGGGATCACCGGTTACGCCGCCGTGTACGGTGGGCGCAACGCAAGCCTTTGGCACGACCGGCTCGCGCTCGATGTGTGGTACGTGCATCACGTGAGCTTCTTGCTGGACGCGCGCATATTCTTCAAGACCTTCGGCGCGATTTTCAGCCAAAAGGGAATCTACGCCGACTCGGGCGATGCACTTGGCTCCACGCATGACGCACATGCGCTGTCCAGTGCTGTCGCACCGCCGCTTGTGGGCGAAAACCCAGTGGATAACGCGTCCTTGGCGCATGAGGACGTGACGGAAAAGGAGGACTGACGACTATGGCACACTACGATTATCTGGTAGTAGGGGCAGGGCTGTCCGGCGCGGTGTTCGCGCACGAGGCGACAAAGCTGGGAAAGACCTGCTTGGTCATTGACCGCCGCAATCATATTGCGGGCAACATCTACCCCGAACAGCGCGAGGGCAGCAATGTGCACGTGTACGGCGCGCACATCTTCCACACCTCAATCAAGCGCGTGTAGGACTACGTGGGCCAGTTCGCCGAGTTCAACAACTACATCAACAGCCCGGTTGCCATCTACGGAGACGAGCTGTACAACTTGCCATTCAACATGAACACGTTCTGCCAGATGTGGCCCGACGTGCGCACGCCTGCCCAGGCCTAGGCGCGCATTGCCGAACAAGTGGCGCAGGCGGACATCGGGCAGCCCGCCAACTTGGAAGAGCAGGCGCTTTCCCTGGTGGGGCGCGACGTCTACGAGAAGCTGGTCAAGGGCTACACAGAGAAGCAGTGGGGAAGGCCGTGCACGGAGCTTCCTGCAAGCATCATCCGCCGTTTGCCGTGCCGTTTCATCTTCGACAACAACTACTTCAACGACCGTTGGCAGGGCATTCCCATGGGCGGCTACACCGCCATGGTCCAGCGCATGCTCGGCGACGTCGAAGTGCGCTTGAGCACCGAGTACCGTGACCTGGTCGCCGCAGAGCCCGACATTGCCGACCGCGTCATCTACTGCGGTCCGATCGAAGAGTTCTAAGACTTTTGGCTAGTGACGCTCGAGTACCGCTCCTTGCGTTTCGAGACGGAAGTGTTGCCCGAAGAAAACCATCAGGGCAACGCGGTGGTGAACTACACCGAGGCGGACATCCCCTACACGCGCATCATCGAACACAAGCACTTCGAGTTCGGTGACCAACCCTCCACGGTCGTCACGCGCGAGTATCCTGCCAATTGGGCCCCGGGCGGCGAGCCCTACTACCCGATCAACGACGAGCGCAACTCTTCGCTCTATGCCCAGTACGAGCAGATGGCGCAAAGCGAAGGGAAGGTCGTTTTCGCAGGTCGTTTGGGTGGTTACAAGTACTACGACATGGACAAGGCGCTCGATGCCGCCTTCGACTTGGTGGAGCGCGAACTGGGTGTGGCAATAGACTAGCCCGCATACCGGCGTATATTACTTATTGTATTCATATGGTGCGCCTATGCAGAAAAAGGAGCCCTTCGGCGGCGCTTGATATACTTATCTGAACGGCAAATTCAAGAGAACTGACAAGTAAGAGAGGTATCTCTATGAAAGTTTGCGCCAAGTTCGCACCGGTTCTGCTTGCCTGCGTGCTTGCCGGTGCACTTCCCTTTGCTGCATGGGCTGACGAGCAGTCAGAGGGTTCGGGGCAGGGTGTTTCTGCTTCTTCTGGCAAGGCGGCTTCTGCGCAGGTGCTTACCACCCAGGCTGCTCCTTCGGTTGGCGCTGTTGCGCAGCCGGTTTCCGCAGGCCTCTACACCATCGGCTCTGCGGTCAACACCGGCCGCGTTTTCGATGTGCCTTCTGCTAGCACTGCCAGCGCTGTTCAGCTCCAGGTTTTCGACGACAACGCCACGCCTGCCCAGCGCTGGCGCCTTGCGAAGGTCTCCGGCGGTTTCTACACGATTACCAACGTCAACTCCGGCAAGGTGCTCGACGCGCGCGGTGGTTCCACGAAAAGCGGCACCGCCGTCCAGCAGTTCGCGCCGAACAACACCATCGCCCAGAAGTGGCGCATCGTGAAGGAAAGCGGCGGCTTTTACTCGATTCGTCCTGCATCCAACAACAAGGTTGCTGTGGAGCTTTCGGACGCATCTGCCCCCAATTGCACCAAGCTGCAGCTGCGTACGTACGACGGATCAAAAAAACAGCTGTTCAAGCTCAATCAGATCTCGAATAAGCTTGCCAATGGGTATTACGTTTTGATGAACAAGAACTCGGGCAAAGCGCTTGACATATCCAGTGGGTCTGTCGACAACAGCGCAAACGCGCAGCAGTACACCGCCAACGGAACGCTTGCTCAAACCTACAAGGTAGAGTTCGACTCGAAGACAGGGTATTACTCGCTGCTCAACGTGGGGTCGTGCAAGATGCTCGATGTTGCGTATGGCAGCACCGAAAACGGGGCGAATGTGCAGCAGTACGACTCGAACGGCACGCGTGCGCAGCGTTGGGATGTGCAAAAGGCGTCGGACGGGTCCTACACGTTCCGTTCGGCGGCATCCGGAAGGGCGCTCGAAGTTGGATGGGGGTCGCGCGACAACGGTGCGAACGTGCGCCTTTGGGATTCCAACGGCACTCCCGCCCAGAAGTGGAGCGCCAAGGCCGTAACCGACTGGCTGCCCGAAGGGACGTATTTCATCCACAGCGCCAAGGCATACGGCAACGTGTGGGACGTGTCGGGCGGCTCGGTGGATTCGGGTGCCAACATCCATACATACTCGCTCAACGGCACCAATGCGCAGCGTTTCTACGTGAGAAAGGTAGGAAGCGGCAGCTACACCATCCAAAACGCCTATTCGGGCAAGTACGTCGACGCTCTTGCGGCAGCGCGTTACGAAAACGTTTCGCAAAGTGTAGTGTCCGAAACCTGGACGCCGGTGGCCACCCCAGCAGGAATCGTGTTCTATATGAAGGCGAACACCAAATACGTCGTTGACATGGCAGGTGGCCGCACCGCTTCGGGAACAAACGTGCATATCTGGAACTACAACGGAACAATCGCGCAGAAATGGATTCTCCGACCGACCGAAATGCTCCAGAACGGAACTTACACCATTGCGTCGGCGGCTAACCAGAAGGTCCTGTTCGACATCGTCAACGGCTCTTTGAGCAACGGCGCCGAATTGCAAGTGTATGCGGGCAACGGGACGCTTGCGCAGCGGTTCAGGGTCGAGCACAGCGGGGGAGATGCCTACCGCATCTCCAACGCGGGCAGCGGCAAGTCGCTCCAAGCAAGCGGGTCGAATGTTGTTCAACAGACCAGGTCGTCTGCCGCCTCTCAGCTATGGAATCTTGTCTTGAACAAGAATGGTTCGATATCGTTCGCTCCCGTTGGCGACAAGGCCAAGCGGATGGCGCTTAATGGTGCTGCCGCTGCGGGCACCAGGGTTGTTCTTTCCGCATCAAACGGCAAGACCTCGCAGGGATGGGTGCTGCGCAGCGCGGCGGCCGGAGGCGTGTCCTACGACAACCTGTCCATCACAATTGACCAGATGGCGGCAATTGAGGGCATTTCGAGCTACTATCTGAATCCCTCCAACGTCAACAAGTATCAGTTCCTGGACCTGCGCACGTACTCCGGCGCGAGCGGAGACGATCTTGACCGCGCGTTGCAGTCCATTGCCCCTTGGATCGGTCCCGGCAACCCCTTGTACAAGTCGGGCAAGTACTTCGCCGAGGCGGCAAAGACCTACAACCTCAACGAAGTGTTCTTGCTCATCCATGCCGGCCAGGAAACCGGCTGGGGTGAGTATGCCATGTATGGCGGCTATTACAACTTCTTCGGAGTCGACGGCGGTGCTGGCACTGCTTCGGCGGCGGCAGGCAACGCGGCACAGCGCGGATGGACCACGGTGGAGCGCGGCATCTTGGGTGGCGCGCAGTATATCGCAGACGAATGGGTCTACCGCAGCAACTATCCGCAGCATTCCCCCTACGCATTGCGCTACGACTACAACTACGTCGACAAAACGCGCGCCTACAGCCATCACCACTACACAACGTCGAACGAATGGCTGACGATCACCGCCGACCATCTGAAGCAAGCGTATGGGTACCTGGGCAAGGAAAGCAGCGCTGCATTCGTGTATCCGAGGTACGCGTAGCCGGTTGTCCTGTTTCGGGCGTCGGAAGGCATTACGCAAGGGTTTCCGCGAAGGGAATCCGCTGATCGGGCAATCCGCAGGGCGAAGCCGTGCGCGACAGGGTTCGTGTGCGCAAGGAGGCATGATGCTAAGACAGGTTTCTGCTGGGATTCTGGCTGCGTTGCTTGCAATGGTGCTGTTCGTTCCTGGGACGGCGTTTGGCGCAGGCGCCGGTCAGTCCAAGGGAGGGGGGTCCGTGCAGGCAGCCGGCTCTTCCCGTGTCCAGTCGGCGGTTCTTTCGCTTGGCGCTCCCTCCACGAGCGCTTCCGCGACCGTCGCCGAAGGTGTCATAAACATTGTCTCTTCCCTCGATGGAGGCGCGGCGGTGGACGTGGCGGGCGCATCGACTGCGGATGGCGCGAAGGTCCAGGTCTTCCGCCGCAATGTCACGCCTGCTCAACGGTGGCGCTTCGAGAGTGCAGGCGGCGGTTTCTACCGGATAGTCAACGTGGGTTCGGGCAAGGTTCTCGAGGTCTTGGATGGCCGTGCGGTATCCGGTGCCAAGGTGGTCCAAAAGGCATGGCGGGGGTCTGCCGCGCAAAAATGGAAGGCAGTTGCCATGCAGGGCGGGTACCGTCTTGTCGCGGCCCTTTCCGACTCTTTTGCGCTTTCGCTTTCGGGCACAAGGGCGACGAATGGGACGGCTTTGCAGCTGGCCTCCCTTGGCGCTTCGAAAACCCAGCTCTGGAAGCTGGAAAAAGTGACTGCTGCGATTGCAGATGGCGTCTACACGATCAAAGCCCGCAATTCGGGCAAAGCGCTCGACGTGGCAGGTGGTTCGGTGGAAATCGGGGCAAACGTCCAGCAGTACTCCGCTAACGGGACGATTGCCCAAAGCTTCCAGTTTCAGTTCGACCACAAGACAGGCTACTACACCATCTATTCGGTCCATACGGGTCTTGCGCTCGACGTGAAAGGTGGCTCGTTGGCAAACGGAGCGAACATCCAGCTCTACAAGCCCAACGGCACTGCCGCGCAGAGATGGGCGCTTGCGCGCAACAGCGACGGCACGGTGTCGCTCTTTGCGTCCCGTAGCGGCAAGGCCGTCGATGTCCAAGGGGCCTCTTCCGCAGACGGTGCCAATGTCCAGCTGTATTCTTCCAATGGAACGGCAGCCCAGAAGTTCACCTTCGCGAAGGTCGGCAATTGGATTCCCAACGGGACCTACACCTTTGTTTCGGCGAAGCGGACCGGCGCTGCACTTGCAGTAAAAGGCTCGTCGCGTTCGGTAGGGTCCAACGTGCAAGTGGGCAACCGCGCAGATGGCACTTGGGCGCAAACCTGGGTGGTCCGCCAGCAGGGCGACACGGGATACTACACCATCCGCAACGTCAATTCGCGCATGGCGCTCGACGTCATGCATGGCATCCGCGCTGCCCAGACCAACGTGCAGCAATGGGAAGCGAACCTCACCGACGCCCAGCTTTGGAAGCCAACGCTAACTTCGTCGGGCATCGTCTGGTCATCCAAGCTCGATTCCAACCTGGTGCTCGACCTGGCCTGGGGCAAGACGACGTCAGGTACCAACCTGTGGGTCTTCGCAAAGAACAACACTGAAGCGCAGAAGTTCCGCCTTTGCCGTGTGGAGCCATCTTCGCTCGTTCCTTCGAGCGGTCTTTTCGTCTTCGCCAACGTTGCGACCAACACGGTCATCGACGTGGAGGGCGCTTCTACGGCGAACAACGCGAAAGTGCAGCTTTACACCGACAACGGCACTGCCGCACAGAAGTTTCGCCTGGTGTCCAAGGGGGGCGGCCAGTATGCACTAGTCAACATCAACTCGGGCAAGGCCGTTTCCGCTGCGGGTACCAGCGTGGTACAAAACGGTGCGGGGGACGCTTCCTCGCAGCGATGGAGGATATCGTTTGATCTTGACAGGGTGGGATTCACGTTTGCTTCGGTTTCGTCGGGGAAGCGCTTGCATGCCCAGGGCGGCGCCTTAGTGCTCGCAGATGCGAAGGCGACTGCGGCGCAATGCTTTTCGCTCAAGGAAACGCAGGGCGACTACTTCCGCGTCTACGTCGATGCCGGGCATGGCTGGAACAGCAGTGGCAACGGACGCTACGACCCTGGCGCGATGGCAAACGGCAACGTCGAAGCGGACTTGACCGCCGAGTTGACCGACCTGGTCATCAAGTACGCACGCGAGCTCTACGGGCTGGATGTCGTGGACGGGAAGCCTTTCGCGATTCCCTATTGGGAGCGCGTGTCGAAAGCGGCCGGGCTCGGTTGCAGCGCCTTCGTCTCGATCCATTTCGACAGTGCCAGCAACCCGAACGCTTCGGGGCCCATGGGCATGGTGGGCGTGTCGGGCAGACATCCCGCTTCCTTGAAGCTCAACGAAATCATGTTCAGGCATCTTTCGACCGGTTTGGCTGCGCTTCCGAAGCGCGCGATCAGCTACCGCAACGACATTGCGGTGGTGAACAACAGCCTTCTTCCCGCCTGTTTGCAAGAAGTATGCTTCGTGACCAACACCAACGACATGTCCTACTATCGAAGCCGCAAAGACGTTGTGGCGCGTGAACTTGCAGCAGGTTTATACGAGGCGTCGCGCGAACCTACGCTTCGCAAGGCGGCATAGCCGTCGGGCAGAGAGAAGGAGAGGATTCAAGGACGAACGTACGGCAAGGATTGCGCGAACGCATGACGGGGCCTGCGCTTGAGCAAGCAAGCGGCCGCGCAAGGTTGAAAAGGCGCGAGGACAAGGAATCCCTTGAGTCGAACAGTGCACGGACGAGCTCCTTGACCCGTTCGTGCGCTTCCCCGTAGCTGGGCTGGCTGGAGAGCACCGCAATGAGGTAGGAGCGACCCTGCGTTTCGATGATGCCGCAGTCGGCGACCGCATTGTATTCGTCGTCGGCAAGCCATCCTGCCTTGTTGAGCACGCGCACATCCTGCCCTTCGAGGGCGTCGCGCACGAAGCTGACGTTGGTGTTCGCATGCATCTCTTCGAGCCATGGGGCGTCACTTTCCCCTGAGCGCAGGTAGCGGTAGATGTCTGTCCAGCAGCTTGCCATGCCTGCTGCATTCGCCGTGGGGTACCAGGGGCTCCATTCGTCGTAGTCGATGCCGTGTTCGTGAAGCCATGTAATGAACCTGTCGTCCATGTAGGGCGAGGCGAGTGCTTCGTAGGAGTCGTTGTCGGAGTAGAGGATAGAGGCTTCTGCG
>JAFUCW010000029.1 GCA_017459485.1 Eggerthellaceae bacterium
GACGTTCGACTGCCGCCGCGCCCTCGGCTCGCTGGACGGCCTTAGACCTCGAATACAAGATCGCCTGCATAGACTGCATGCAGGTCGGATTGGCCAGGGAGCTCCAGGAGCAGATGGCCGTCGCCGTCCAGACCACGCACGATGCCGGTCGTCTCTCCCGGCAGGTCGGCCGCACCGTCGTCGCGCACCGTCGCCATCTCGCCCAATCCAAGAGCAAGACCCATCCAACGGCGCCGCACGGGGGCGAATCCATCTCGCTCGATGATCGCGCAGCATTCCTCGACCTTGTCCAAGACCGCCGCCGCCACGGATGCACGCGAAAGGCACTCCCCATCCCCCAGCTGACGCAAACTCGCTGCCTTCGACGCCAAGTCGCCGGAAAACGACTCGTGGTTCACGTTGATGCCTATCCCCAAGCCAACCCAGTCAATGTCGGTGCCATCTAGCCTCATTTCGCAACGGATGCCGCACAGCTTGCGCCTCCAGTGCGCTTCGTCGGTCGCAAGGACGTCGTTGGGCCACTTGATACCCACGGAAAAGCCCTTTTCGTGCAGTGCTTCGGCGACCGCCACAGCGGCAGCAAGCGTGAACCAAGGGGCGTTGCGGGCAGGTACATGCGGACGCAACAGCGCCGTCATCCACACGCCGTCTGCAGTGGAAACCCATGTGCGCACGTGACGCCCAAGCCCTGCATGCTGCGTTTCCGCCACAGCAACCAAGAAGTCTGCGTCGGGGCACTCCGATGCCAGACGACGCACTTCGTCCATGGTAGACCCGACGTCGCCCACCAAAAACACGTGCCAAGGCGAGCCCGCGCGCAGGTGCGATTCAATTTCTCCGGCTTGGTACATGCAACCATCCTAACGGTGCGCGCAAGAGCCCAGATGCACGCTTAGCGCCCCACCACCGCGCGCACCTGCTGCGCAACCATTACCGCCGCAACAATCTTAAGCGCATCCACCACGATGAAGGGGGCAACGCATGTCGCGAACGCAACGTCAGCGCCCACCTGGGCAACTGCCATGTACTGGACCATCCCGCATAGGTAGGAGATTGCCGTGAAAAGTACGCAGGCCGCAACTTCGATTCCGAAGCTGCGCAGGAACAGCGCCGCTTTCTTGCCAGGAGTCGCCCCTGCGTCCGCAGCCAGCTCCTTGCGTGCGCGTGCGCAATGGAAATCCCAGGATGTGTGCGTACGAACCGCATGCAGAAGCGCCACGCCAGCCACAGTGCCAAGCAGCATGCCCCACAGAAATCCGACCGTCGGACCTGCCAAGACGCCGACACCGCCCCGCATTCCCGAAAACACAGGCACCCCCACGGCACCCAACAGCAAATACCCCGCAATTGCTGCCACTGCTTCGCGCGGTTGCAGCACGACAATGGCGAACGCGACGGCAAACATCTGCAAGGTGAAGGGAATCGGGCCGAGCGGAACCGTAATCCACGCGGACACGGCCACGATGGCTATCGTCAGCCCAACGAATGCGAGAGAGCGCGTACGCGACCCTCCCCGTGCCACTGCGGCCGTCCCATTGGAATCCTGCTTTGTCATAGCCACCTCTCCTTTTCGCCTTTCAAACACTTGACGTATACCGCAACCTCTTTTGGCCTTGTCTCGAACAGGACCAGCAGAAGCATTGGACCATACTAGCGGAAAATGCAGCGCCCGCACCAGCAGATGACCGCCTTCGACAATGCAGGACGCGCACCTTCGCATGCCGACCCAACAGAAAGCGCTACTCCAACCCAAGCGCCTGCATGACGAAAAGCGCCACCGTCAACACCACCACAATGCCCACGGTCGCCCAAAGCACGATGCGCGTGGCACGTCCCGCCACGTAGGACTTCATCACGTGCTTGTCCGCCACGATCAGCACCATGAACACAAGCAGCACCGGCAAGATGATGCCGTTGAGCAGCTGTGCGAACAGCATGACCCCCATTAGGTCAATGTTGGGCACAAGCACCACCAACGCGCTGAACACGATGATGAACGTGTAGATCGAACGGAACTGCGGCGCCTCTTTGAAGCTGAAGTCCACACCCGCTTCCCAACCGAACGCCTCGCAGATAACGTAGGCGCTGGTAAGCGGCAAGACGCACGCCGCCAGGAAGCTGGCGGAAACCAACCCGATCGCAAACAGGATTTTTGCGTAGTCGCCCGCGAAGGGGGCAAGCGCCATGGCCGCATCCGACGCATCCGCAATGTGGATGCCAGCGGGAAACAGCACCGCACCCGTCGTCACGATGATGAACCACGCCACCACGCATGCCGCAACCGTGCCGCTCACCGCATCCACGCGCACACTCAGCAAATCGTCTGTGCCCGTGCCCTTTTCCACAACGTTGCTCTGGAAGTAGAACATCATCCATGGCGCGATAGTCGTGCCGATGATCGAAATGGTAAGGCTGACAAAACTTGCGGATGGCACCACCTGCGGCACGAATGTCCCTGCAATCGCCTCTCCCCAGTTCGGCCTGGCCATGAAAGCAGCCACGATATAGGTCACGAACACAAACGACAGGATCAAAAACACGCGCTCGACACGCTGGTAGTTTCCACCCGCAATAAGCAGCCACACGGCAACGGCTGCCACCAGGACGCTGATCCACGTGGGCACGCCGAACATGTTCATGCCGCTTGCAATACCTGCGAACTGGGCAAACGTTGTCGCGACATTGCCAATAAGCAAGGCAAGCATTGCAAGCGCCGTCGGCCGAATGCCGAACTTCTCGCGGATGAGCGCCGCAAAGCCCTTGCCGGTGACCGCACCCATTTTCCCTGCGTTGAGCTGCACGACTGCAAGCAAAACGCACATGATGGGCAAGATCCACAATCCCTTGAATCCGAACTCCGCACCCAAGGTTGAGTATGCGGCGATACCACCGGCGTCGTTGCCCGCCATGGCGGTCACGATACCAGGGCCCATGGCTGCCAGAATAAGCAGTAGCTTTGACTTCTGCTTGGGGGCGGCAAGCCCCCCTTGCTCGCTGACGGGACAGGCGGTGGTGCCCAAGTCTTCCGCAAGGTTTTCGCCACCGCGCTCTTCGGCACGGGCCAAAACCTCTTCGGTTGTCATTCCCGGCGTCATACGCGCACCCCTAGCCCAAGTGCCCCGCAACTTGCAACACGACAAGCGTGTAGGCGACAAGGGCCACCAGCCCACCGATTATGCCGACGGTCAGACGCATCGTGTTGGTGCTCTTGGTCTCTTCGACGTCTTCTTCGATAACGTCGAGCGCGTCGTCAAAGGTGACGATGCCGAGCATCTTGCCGTGCTCGTCAACCACGGGCATGGCAAGCAGATTGTACTTCGAGATGTTTTCTGCCACGTCGTCTTCGTGCTCGTCGGGCAAGGCGGTGATCAGCTCGGTGAACATGATGTCGGAAAGCGGCGTTTCGGGAGCCGCCAGCACAAGCGTACGCAGCGAAAGCACGCCGACCAGCTTGTCGTAGTCGTCGAGCACATAGAGGTAATGAATCGTAGGATGATCTTCGGGAAGATCGCGCAGGGCGCGCACGGCGTCTTCGACCGTGTCGTCGGTTGCCATAGCCACGTACTGGGTGGTCATCATGCCACCAGCAGTCTCGTCGCGGTAGCCCAGCAGCTTGCGAATGTCCTCGGCGTCTTCCACGCCCATCAACTGCAGCAAGCGCTCCGCCTTCTCGTAGGGCAAGTCACGCACGATGTCGGCAGCGTCGTCGGGATCCATGCCGGAGAGCAGCTTCGCGCCGCGCGCCTCGTCCATGTCCTCGATCACGTCTGCCTGGAACTCGTCTTCCAGTTCCGAGATGACGTCGTCGGCATGCTCGTCGTCCAGATGGGCGAAGACCGCTGCGCGCTGCGCTGGGTCAAGTTGCTCAAGAATGTCGGCAACGTCGGCAGGGTGCAGCTCGGACAAGCGCGTATGCGACACGCTCAACTGCACTTTCGACAAGTCGCGGTCGAGCAAGTCCATGTAGTTCCACGCGATGATGTCCTCGTCGATGCGCTTGCCAAACCCACGCGCCACCGCAACCGTCGCGTTTTCTACCCAAGGAGCCAACCCGCGCAAGATGCCCCTTATGCCCACTTCGGCGCCAAGAAGGCGCAGCTGGCTGCCCGATTCGGAAAGCTTAAGGTCGTTTACGCGAACGACCTTCATCCCCTGCGTGTCCACGATCTGCCTGTTGAGCAAGTCGCGGGCAAGCAGCACCTCGCGATCTTGCAGATACGAGAAGCGTATGCCTGTGGACTGGCACGCCAAACGCACCGCATCGCCGTCGAACTCGTCGACGTACTTGCGCCAGCTGATCATGAACGGCACGTTGCCCGGCCCCTTGAAAGCCAGACTCGTGATGCGCGGGAACACCTCTCCGGTCTGTATGGCCAGATCGGAGATGGACCCGATCTTCTCGCCTTCGGCGTCGACGACCGGCTTTCCCAGCATTTGCGAAAGATAAAGCATGGTTCCCCATCTCCCACACGCGCTGCGCAGACACCCTACGGCGTCTATAAGCGTCTTTCTACTACCAACAAAAATGCCACGTGGAGCGCCCTTCCGGCGCCACGTGTTGGGGAACCGGAAGGCTAGCTACTGTGAGGTTTCGGTTTTCGAACCTTCACCGTGTTCCTTCCTTCTAGAATTGCAAAGCTTAGGTATGATACCAAAAACCTGCATCC
>JAFUCW010000324.1 GCA_017459485.1 Eggerthellaceae bacterium
CGCAAGCTGTTGTTTGGCCTTGATTCGATCTCCGTTTTCATGATTTGCGAGGATGTAGTACACGTCTGTTGCTTGAGATGTTGACATCCATAGCTCGAATTCGCCAAGCTCTCCAAGCCCAAGGACAAGCTGCGCAAGACTTCCAAAAGGTTTTCTAAGGACAAGAGCATCAATTGCAATATTCGTGTCCAATACTAATCTTTTCATGCAGACTCCTCTTTGGGCCAATGCTTCCGAAGGCGTTCGCTTTTTATTTCATCATCAGTCATGCGTGCGAAACGGCTGTCGATGTCGACCTGCAGGCTTCTTATCCAAGCAAGTCCTTCCTGTATCTGTTCGCGCGTGAGGGGCGGGCGTTCCTCTTGCGTTTTCCAGGGCAGTGTCTTGTTGGCAATGAGGAAGTCGTAGAACTCGTTGATGGCACGCGAGGCATTGGTTCCCAGACTCTCAAGAACGCGGTTCCCGGCCTCTTTCTTGGCACCCGACATGCGCGCCGACACCATTGCGTCTTCCATTGTTAACTCCTTGTCATACGTTGTACATAGTAATAGTATGACGTACAACAATACTGATGTCAAACCTTTCCCTCGCCGAGACCGCTGCGCTGTATCGCGCTTTGGACACTCGTGGCACTTCGCATGCTCCGCAGTCAAAGCTGGTAAGTGATTTCTTCTCCTGTGGCACGCATAGCGAAACGGAAGAGATAAGGCAGTTTTTGCACGAGCAAAAAGGTTCTCTTTTGTTGACGTTCGATCCCCGTAATAAAGTAAGCTATTCCTAACTCATAGGGATAGTCTTACAGAGGATGATCATGACGTTAGATGCAAACATGACAAGGCGCGCGTTCGTTGCAACCGCTACCTCCGTGGCGGCAGGGATGGGGCTTGCCCTTTCTGGCTGCTCAAGCGAAGCGACTTCGGCCCCATCGTCGGAGGAAGCGGGGAATCGGGTGGAAAGTGCTGCGGGCGGCGTTGCCTCGGATTCCGCCCCAGCGTCTTCTGCGCAGGAAACGGGTGTGGACGGGGTTGTAACCGAAGTGGTGGAGCGGGACGCGATGGGGTCTCCCGACGCGTGCGATGTTCGCGTGGGGCTAATCATGGGACCGCCGTCCATGGGGCTTACCCAGCTCATCACCGCTGCCGATGCAGGCGTCACCACCAACCACTTCACGTTTGAATTCAACGACGTGGACTACGTCGGCCTGTCCGCCAAGTTCAACCAAGGCGACTACGACATTGTCACGCTTCCGTCCAACATCGGGCCCATTCTCTACAACAACCAGGAGCTGAAGAACCGCTACCAGGTAATAGCCGTGAACAACCTGGGCGTCCTCTACTGCCTGACCACCGATCCTTCTATCGCGTCGCTTGCGGACCTGGCGGGGCGGCGCGTCTACAGCTACGGGGAAGGAGGAACCCCCGAATACACCATTGAAGCGCTGCTCAAGAAGGACGGTCTGGATGGGCAGTTCAACTTGGAGTTCAAATCCACTCCGTTCGAGATCCTGAACCTTTTGCAGCAGGAAGAGAACTGCGTGGCCATTCTTCCGCAGCCGTTCGTGTCGCTTTCCAAGCTGATGGTGGACCCGCTCTACGTCCCGATCGATATCACCGACGAATGGAACGCGGCGTTCTCCGACACGGGAAGTCAGGCGGTCACGACCACGACCATTGTGAACCGCGCGTTCGCCGAAGGACACGAACAAGCGGTGCTGGAGTACCTGCAGCTGAATTGCTCGTCGGTTGCATGGTCGTTGGACAACATGGAAGATGCAGCTGCCCTGCAAGAGGAACTGGGCACGTTCATGAACAACGACGTCGCGTTGGATGCCATGCCCCACATCTCGATGGTGTGCTTGACGGGAGAGGCAATGAAAAGGGCGCTTTCGGGATTCCTGGAAGAGCTCTATGCGGCCAACCCCGATTCCATTGGCGGCGCCGTTCCCGAAGCGGATTTCTACTACATGCCGCCTTTGGGCTCCATCGACGACGACTCTGTCGGTGCAGACCGCGCCCATTCGTAGGATAGCTCGCAGAGGGCATGACAGAGCCGCTGGAACATATCCTTGCTCAGGGCGAGCCGCCCTCCGCTGCGCCGCAAAGCTCCCCCAGCGGCGGGCAGTGGCCTGGACAGGAAGCGTCGCACGCACCGCAGGAGAAACCCGCGCACGAAGCGTCGCACACGCAGCAGGAGCAGCTCGTGCAAGAAACGCTGCCACCTAACGACAAAGCCCCCGACAGCTGGTCGCGCTCCGAGCTTCTGGCGTTCATGCGCGCCAACGCCCCCGAAGGGGTCGACGTGCAGGCGCTTCTTCCTGCCGTCCAGCGCGCGGTGGCGAATGGGGTCGATCCCCGTCAGATGGTGGCCACCGTGCGCGGGGCCATAGCCGCAGGTGCAGACCCCGAGCAGCTGCTCGCCATGCAGACGATGGGTGCGGGTGCGGAGCCCTCTTCGGCGGTGCCGTCCACGACTAGTCCCGAAGCATCGCGCTTGCGAACAATTTCCGGGGGCGCATCCGAAGGACAGGGTTCTTCCGGGAACCAGGACGCATACGCGTCCGCCCGCAAACGCTTGAAGCGAGCGGGAATCATCGCTTTTTGGCTGGTCGTGTGGGAAGTGCTCGACCGCCTTGTCGACAACCGGCTGGTGTTGGCAGGCCCCATCCGCACCGTCCAGGCCCTGGTCGAGCAGATTGCAAAGCCCGATTTCTGGGTTGTGTGCGGTGCGTCGTTCGGCCGCATCGCACTGGGATTCCTGCTGTCGTTCGCCGCCGGCATTCTGCTTGCCCTGATTGCGCACCGCTTCCGCACGTTCCGCGACTTCGTCGAGCCTATCGTGTCGCTGCTTCGGACCGTGCCTGTGGTCACGTTCATCATCTTGCTGCTCATCTGGATGGGCAACCAATGGCTGACAGTGTTTCTGGCCTTCTTCATCGTGCTGCCCATCGTCTACACCAACATGATCGCAGGCTTCGAAAGCGTAGACGCGCACATGCTCGAGATGGCGCGCGTGCACAGGCTTTCGCGCTGGCGCACCTTCGCGTACATCTACCGTCCGGCGTTCATGCCTTTCCTGGTGAGCGCCTGCAAGCTGTCCTTGGGCATGAGCTGGAAAAGCGGCATCATGGCCGAAGTGCTCGCAACGCCCAAGCCCTCCATAGGCAAGGAAATGGCCAACGCACGGCAGTTCCTGGACACTCCGGACCTGTTCGCCTGGACTGTGGTGGTCATGGTGCTGTCGTGGCTGTTTGAAAAGGCCGTGTCGTACCTTCTGCGGCGCGCGGCACGCCCTGCCGGCAGCTTGCTAGGAAAGCGCGGTGCCTAGATGAGCGCAGTGGTCATCTCCGGACTTACCAAGTCGTACGGCGCGCACTGTGTCCTAAGCAGCGTTGAGGTGCGGCTCGAGGACGGCGGCATCTACTGCTTGATGGCGCCTTCGGGAAGCGGCAAGACGACGCTGTTTCGCATTATGCTCGGACTGGAACAGGCAGACGAAGGCAGCGTGGAGGGCATTGAGCCTGGAAAGGTGTCGGTCATGTTCCAGGAAGACCGGCTCTGCGAGGACCTGACTCCCGTGGAAAACGTCATCCTGCTGCTGCCGAAGCGGACAGATCGCTCGCGCGTGCGCAACCTGTTGGGAGAAGTCCTTCCGAGCGACTGTCTCAGCCAACCCGTTTGCGAGCTTTCGGGTGGCATGCGCCGTCGGGTTTCGCTGGTGCGCGCGATCGCGTACCCTTCGCAGGTCGTCGTGCTCGACGAGCCGTTCACCGGACTCGACTACGCCATGCGTAGGGCCGCCATCGACTTCATCGTGCAGCATCGCGCGGGCAGGACGCTTCTGGTGGCTACCCATGGACAGCAGGACGCGCAGCTTCTGGGAGCCACTTTGCTGCACTTAGACGAGCTGACCCAGCGAAACGGGACCAACGGTGCCGCATGCGGTTCACGGATAGATCCCGACACGGCCCCTGCTGCGGATACCCTGACCGACAACAGGGAAAACAAGGAGGTGGACTAGCTTGGCAGACGACTACGACGTGCTGAAAAGCTCGGCGATCTTCGCCAACATCCCCGTCGACGAGATACCCTTCCTGCTGAAGTCGGTGGGTGCCACCGTCGCCACATGGAAAAAGGGAGAGGTCATCCGCAGCGCGGGCGACGAAATGCACTTTTTCGGCGTAGTGCTTTCGGGAGTGGTGCAGGCATCGCTTCCACAGAACGGCCGCGACCAGATTGTGGGTCGGTTCCCCGAAGGGGACAGCTTTGCCGAAGCGGCTCCCGTTGCCCTCAAACGCACGCCGGTGACCATAACATGCGTGAAGGACGCGCGCGCCATCTGCATCGACCCCGACAACATCGCCGTCTCCCCGCATCCGTTCGCGACCACCATGCACGCCAACCTGATGGCGGAGATGTCGAAGAAGCTGGTGCACCTTTCGACAAAGCTTTCCATCCTGGGAGAGCCGCGCCTGCGCCAGCGCATCGTCATGTACCTCAACTCGCAGCCTGTCCAAGACGACGGCAGCGTCGACGTTCCAATGAGCTTCAAGGAGCTGGCCGACTACCTTGGCGTGAACAACACGGCGCTTTCGCGCGAACTGGGGCGCATGCAAGACGACGGCGTTATCAGCATGGGCCGCCACAGCATCAAGTTGCTCGACCAGGGCGATGTCTCGGGCGCAAACGGCGGAGAAGGCCGGCATGTGCAGGATGGCGACGAATAGAAGGGCGTCTTCGGGGCGCGACGACGCATTGGCAGCCAAAGCCGCTGCCAATGGAAACAGCAAGGAGAAGTAGGACATGATAACCACCGACACCATGAGGCAAATCTGCGCTTCGGAGCCCCTTTTCGAGGCGTTCTTGCAATCGAAGGGATTCCCGTTTTCTCTGGAGAACCCCATAACCGAGTACGTGACGTTCGAAGACGTGGTCGAGATGCGCAAGCTGGACAAGGATGCGTTCCTCAACGAATTCGAAGCGTACAAGCAGGCGCGGACCGCCAGCTAGCGCAGGCGTGGGCTGGAAGCGGGAATCCTGGAATCGGGAAGCGGACTAAAGGGAAGGAGAAGGTGTGCTGGCATGTACGCGTTGGGCATGGACATAGGTGTGTCTTCCGTGCGCCTTGCGGCGGTTGAGGAAGGAGCGCTGGCGTGGACGGGCGAAGAGGCCCATCGTGGTGGCGCCGCTGCCGCGCTCGGGCGTTTGCTGGACGTCCTGGACGGGCAGCTTGGCCTGGATGCGTGCGCCGCCTGGATGGCAACCGGATCCGGCGCGGAAATCGCGCGCGGCCCAGTGCTGGGCGACGTTCCCGCCCTTGCGCGCGGACTGTCCCTTTTGGCGCCGGATGCGAAAAGCGCCATTGCCATCGGAGGACAGAGTGCCTACTACGTCTGCGGGATGGACGGCAGCGAAGCGCCCCAGTTCGCCCAGAACGAAA
>JAFUCW010000325.1 GCA_017459485.1 Eggerthellaceae bacterium
CCGATGACGGCGCGAGCGCACAGGATGGCGCCTGCGACTACGCCCAAGGCTGCATAATCGCTCCCGATTTCGGGCGCGTAGAACTTCCGCTGCAGCGCCGTGTGGCGATGGAGGTGCTCAAGCGCATGCTGGGCAGGGAAACGCGCATTGACACGTCGAGCGTCGACGCAGTAGCGGCGGCGTTTTCGGGGGGCTTTCCCGTCAGCGGATACACCAACAACATTCAAGGGGACCTTGCTCTTTCGGCGAACAAGCGCGGTTTGAGAATCGAGCCCATGTCGTCTTATCGCGCACGACGAAAACGAGGCAAGGTGCACTGATAGTGCGTTAACAAGAAAAAGTGTACATATTATTTCTAAAAGTAGACAATAATGATTCAATTCACGGACATTCAGAGTAAATATGTACACATTTGAGCAAGGATGACAGGTACCAAAGGAGCACAGCGTGAACATAGTGCTGGCATCGCAAAGCCCACGGAGAAGTGAACTGCTTGAACAGGCAGGCGTGACGTTTTCCGTTCACGTTTCCGAAGCCGACGAAGGACTGGCGCCGGAAGAGCGGGCGAATCCGGCAGCTGCCGCATGTATGCTGGCGGACCGTAAGGCGGGAGTGGTGGTTCAGGAAATCCTTGACGCAGAAAAGCTTCCATCGGAGCCTACCATGATCATCGGTGCGGACACGATGGTGGTGCTCGACGGGCAGATATTCGGAAAGCCTCACACCCCCTCCGAGGCCACGGGCATGCTGCGCAAACTTTCTGGACGAACGCACGAAGTCGTGACGGGTGTTGCGGTATGGGGCATCATGCCCGACGGCTCTGGAAAGGTTTCTGCTGGTCACACTACGTTTCATGAAACGAGCCATGTGACGTTTCGCGACCTGTCGGACGCAGAGATCGCGGCATACGTTGCTCAGGGCGAGTACTACGACAAGGCCGGATCCTACGCCATCCAGGGTGCCGGAGGACAGTTCGTGGAACGCTACGAAGGACCGCTCGACAACATTATTGGCCTGCCGGTTGCGGCGCTGCTCGAGCGATTTCCCGACATGGTCGGATAGGTGCCTGCTCCCAACGTGGCCCTTCAGCATTGCATGCTGCAATGTTTGCCATGTTTTCCCCTTGCTCGTTACCGTATTGTGAAGGCATGCGTGCGCCGTTTTGTTAAACTAGCAGGTTGAGATAAGAAAGGTAAGTGAGGCTAGGACGGCTGCATGCACTCAGAGCACGAAGACGTGTCACGCATATTGTTCTCTGAACAGCAGATTGCGCAACGCGTGAAAGAGATGGGCGCGCAAATTGCGTCGGACCATCCCGATCAGTCGATGTTGGTTATATCTGTACTGCGTGGCGCCGCTATTTTCATGGCGGATTTGGTGCGTGCCATAGACCTGCCGGTCGAAATGGACTACATGGCCGTGTCCAGTTATGGGTCAGGTACAAAGACGTCGGGCGTGGTGCAGATTCTCAAAGACACCACTGCTTCGGTCGAAGGACGCCACGTGCTTATCGCCGAAGACATCCTTGATTCGGGGTTGACGCTTCAATATCTGATTTCGAGTTTGCAAGCGCGCAATCCCGCTTCTATCGAGGTGGCTGCGTTGCTAGTCAAGCACGCGAAGCGCCAAGCCGACATCGACTGCAACTACATCGGGTTTGCCTGTCCCGACGAGTTCATCGTGGGCTACGGGCTCGACTACGCGGAGCGCTACCGCAACCTGCCCTATATTGGAGTGCTCAGGCCGGAGATCTATGCGTAGGGCACTGAGCCTCACAAGAAACACCAGGAAGAACGTTTATGCCAGATAACAACAAGTCACCCCTTAGCAATCCTCGAACAACCATTGTATGGAGCATCCTGATGGTGCTCATTCTTGCGTTTTTGGTATTCCAGTTAACCGGCGGCGGCCGTGGGCAGGACGACGACGCGAACATGCAAACGGACAAACTGCTTACTTCGGACTTCATCTCTGCGGTAAACGAGAACCGCGTGCAAGAGGTCACCTACGACGCCAGCTCGAATTCGGTTTCGGGCAAGTACTATCCTGCTCAAACGGCAGGCGGAACCATCGCGGATGCTTTCAACACAGCGTTTTCTGCGCTTAATTCGGCATTGGGTGCTGTGGAGTCGTCCAGCGGAAAGTCGATCGAAGGCGGTATGGAGCTGCAAACGCTGCCCACCACCAACATCGGCGACCAGCGCAAGTTCACGTCCACCTGGGTAGGCAACGACTCTCTTTCCGAACTGATGAACGCTCATCCGGACATCAAGTACGAAGTGAAGCTTCCGAACACGGCGCTCAACGCCATTTTGTCGTATCTGCCCATGCTCATTATGGTGGGCTTCTTCGTGTACTTGTTCTACCAGATGAGCAAGGCGAACAGTTCCCAGATGGGCTTTGGGCGCACCAAAGCGAAGATGGCAACCGAAGAACGCCCCGACGTGAAGTTTTCGGATGTGGCCGGTGTTGACGAGGCTGTGGAGGAAATGCAGGAGATCCGCGACTTCCTTGCCAATCCCGCCAAATACCAAGAGATTGGCGCAAAGATTCCGCGCGGCTGTTTGCTGGTGGGCCCTCCCGGCACAGGTAAAACGCTGCTTGCGCGCGCTGTTGCGGGCGAGGCAGGCGTTCCCTTCTTCAGCATTTCTGGCTCCGACTTTGTCGAAATGTTCGTGGGTGGTGGCGCTTCGCGTGTGCGCGACCTGTTCAAGCAGGCGAAGGAGGCGGCTCCCGCCATCGTGTTCATCGACGACATTGACGCAGTGGGCCGCCAGCGCGGTACCGGCCTGGGCGGCGGCCACGACGAACGCGAGCACACGCTCAACCAGCTGCTGGTGGAGATGGAC
>JAFUCW010000030.1 GCA_017459485.1 Eggerthellaceae bacterium
AGGGCCGCGTACTACAACTTCGTCGACTAGCTAGGAACTGACGGCGGGCTTGGACACCCTGTCGTGAGGATGGGGAATTCCCCACCACGAAAGTGGGGAACGACCATCGTGAATCTGGGGAACTATCGGTTGACAAAAACACGCAAACGCAATCAGCTGTCCTCACCACGCCTGCGCGATCACGTCGATGCCATGCTGCGCACAATCGAGCTTATGCCTGGTGTAGGGTCATCCCTCGTGGAGCCAAGCCTCAAGAGCCGATATGGCAACAACATATACAAAGCCCTTGTGGGCCCCTACCTCATCGTCTATGAGTATGACCGTGAGCAAGACACGGTGCTTGTATATGACCTCATTAGCTGCTGGGCCGTCCATTGACGTCCCGTACCGCCATGAGAGGAAGACCCATGCAGAGTCCAGGAGACGTCTTTTGCACCACCACCGAGTTCAAGGCAAACCTACGTCACTACAAACAGGTCGCCAAGACCAACTTCGTGCATATCACCGAGCACGGACACGCCAGTCGCGTGCTGGTGTCCGTCGAAGCGTTCGAGGCACGCAAGGCCGAGCGCATACATCAGGCCAAATGGCAGGTTTGGGCAGAAAACGCCTGTTTCAGGGGTCTGCATGAGGACGATGCATGGCCCCTTGACCTGACACCGCGCGTCGCGATCGAGTACCTGGGCCAACCGTGGGACGGCTGCGTGGCCGCCTCCTTTGATGACGACGTCAGAAGGTGGGAGCTCTCCAACGAGCAGTTCCAGATCGTGCGGCAGTGTCTTGAGCGCCTGAGGGTAAACAGGCGGGCTGGCCGTCAGATCGATGTCGGTCCCGAAGCCTATCTGCCTGAGCACGTTGAGGCCTACCGCCTGAATGCAGGTAGCTACGACATCATCTATGGGCTGGACGCAGACAACGGTCTTCGGGTGTACGGGCTTGTGCAGGCGCTGTGAGGTGGACAACTGCTTCGGATTCCCTAGTGCTGTATCTGGCCACACTGAAAACGGGTGGGACGGCCGACTCGCTGGCCATCCCACCCGCCCATCAGACGCAGGCTACCATAGTTCGCTAGTTCTTCTTGTTGAGCACCCACTTCTGGTTGGCGCAGCCGTTGGCGGGGTACTGGATCATCCGGGCGCGCTTGGTGACCTTGCCGCCCTGGATGTCGAACACCATGCCGCTCTTGGCGGAGACGAAGGACACGAGGTTCCTCTCGTCCACCGTGATGCGCCACCTCTGGTTCTTGCCGCCATGCCACGTGTACTGGATCACGGGCTGGCTCTTCCTGGTGCCACCGCCCTGGACGTCCACGAACTTCCCGCTGTGGACGCACCTGATGCCGTAGGTGCCGTCCTTCTGGGCGACGAACTGGTAGCGCTGGTTCTTACCGTTGGTGCGCGGCCACACGATCATGCGGGCGGAGTTGGCCTTGGAACTGCCGCGGATGTCCAACACGTAGCCGCTGTCAACCGCCGACTGAAGCTCATAGCTGCCCGTCAGGGGGAAGACCTTGACCTTCTTGGAGGCGACCTGTTTGCCATTCCTATCGAATAGGTAGAGCGTGGTGGTGCCTGCCTTCTTTGCAGTAACGCGGATAGTCGTGGCGTCGATATCAGCGAGACTTACGATGGAATCACTTCCCGTGAAGCTTCCATTCACTTCCACACGAATCCGGCCGCCGTTGGTTACCTTGTAATCTGCCGTCGAGCTCGTGGGCATACTCGTGGCACCCGACCAAGCGGGCTTCACGTCCACGATATTGAAGGTCGCGCTCTTTGTGCCGGTGTAGTTGCCCTTGCCGGTCACCTTGACGGTCGCGGTGCCCACCTTGGTGTTGTTGCTGTACGAGACCGTGTAGTCGGTGCCCGCCTTGAGCGTC
>JAFUCW010000326.1 GCA_017459485.1 Eggerthellaceae bacterium
CCGAACGTGTGGAGGCGCTTGAGAGTTCTTGTTCCGCCGTTCTACGAACGGCGGAACCACTCGCCGCTGCGGTGGGCGCTCCGGAGGGTGCGCTGGGGGATGGTTCCGCGTCAGCCGCTCCGCTGCTCGAAGAGGCCGATTCTCGCTTCGCTCACTCGGTATCTTCATCGTGCGCTCCGCTGCTTCATGCATCTAACGAGCCTGCTTCGCAGGCTAACAGGGATGGTGTTCAGACAGACGCTCCACCATCCTCCGGCGCACCCTCCTACGCTGGTACTCGCCTGGCGGAACCTGGGGGTGTGCAGGGAACGCCCGGCCCCGCGCCCTACGCTGGTACGGGGGGCCTGGCGGAACCTGGGGGAGGGGCTGGGACACCCGGCACTGCGTCTTCCACTGGTGCGGGCCTGGCGGAACCTGTGGGGACGGGTGGGTCTGCGCCTGCAGCTGGTATGGGGCAGGTGGAACCTGGGGGAGCTGCCGCTGCTCCGGGTGCTCCTTCAGGCGCTGCAGACGTTGCTGCGCTGGTGAACAATCCCGCTGCCTTGCAAAGGGTGTGGATGGCGGTTTCGAACACGATCAAGAAAGAGAAGCAGTCGTTCGCTGCCATGCTTGTGGGCGTTAAGGCCCATCCTTCAAGCGACGGCCAGGCTGTGGCGATAGAGTTCCCTGCATCCAATCCCATTTCCCTGTCCATGGCGCGCAAGCCCGACATGCAGGCGTTGCTTACCAAGGCGTTCAATCAGGCTGCGGGATTCCCGGTGCCTTTCCAGCTGGTTGGCTCGGATGCAGGTGCCGTTCAAGGCGATGCGACTGCCGCCGGTTCGCCTGCTTCGGCAAACGCCTCTTCTGGGGAAGGTGGAACAATGGAGCGGGAGCCTGCCGTATCCGCGAGCGCCCCTGTTGCATCGGCGCCGGCGGAACCGTCTGCTGGCCTCGTTTCTTCCGGGCGCGCATTGGACGGGAGCGCTTCTTCCATGGCGTCCATGGGCGACCAGGTGCCAACGGTTGCTTACGACCAGGCTCCCACCGATGCGTACGACTCTGTTCCAACGGATGTGTACGACCAGGTGCCTGCAGACGCCTACGTTGATTCCTCGCCGTCGGAGTACGACGGTGTTCCTTTCGTGCCGGACACGCCGCCTCGCGAAGGAGCGCCCAGCGTTTCCGACGCGCCGTCGGGCGAAGGCGCCTCCATCGTATCCGATGTGCCCGCGTCCGCAACGCCTGCTGCAGCAGTGCCAGCGTCGCCTGTCGGAACGCCCGCGCCTTCTGACGACCCACTCGCAGTGCAGCAAGCGTCCCTTTCGGCTGACGCGGGGCTTCCCGCAGAGCCGGAGGTCATGGACGCCAGCGATTTGAGCAAAATGGCGACGGAGGCTTTCGGAGGCTCCATCGTGTTTGAAGAAATCGACGAATAGCGGCAAAAGAGCCGTTTGCGGAAAAGGAGATTCCCATGGACATGAAACAGATGATGAAGCAGGCTCAGAAGATGCAGCGCCAGCTTGCCGAGGCGCAAGAAGAGATTGCCGGCATGACGTTCGAGGCAACTGCAGGCGGCGGCATGGTGAAGGCCACAGTCGCCGGCGACATGTCGCTTCAGGCGCTAGAGATCTCTCCTGCTGCGGTCGATCCGGAGGACGTGGAAATGCTGCAGGACATGGTCGTAGCTGCCGTCAACGAAGCGTTGCGCGGCATAGGCGAGCTGTCCGCAGCGCGCCTGTCGTCGGTTACGGGCGGCATGTACAGTCCCGGCATGCCGGGATTCTAGGCCCTGCCGTGCTATCGGCGCCTTCCATACAGCTTCTCCTCGACGAGCTTGAGCGCATGCCCGGTGTGGGTGCGAAATCCGCCCAGCGCATCGCGTACTGGCTGCTCAACTCCGAACGCTCCACGGCCGAGCGGCTTGCGCAGGCCATCGTGGAAGTAAAAGACCGCGTGCATTTCTGCCCCCAGTGCTTCAACTACGCTGAAGGGGAGCTATGTATCATCTGCGCTTCATCCCAGCGGGACCGATCGACCATCTGCGTGGTTGCCGAGCCGCGCGACATCCCGCCTATCGAGCGAACGGGTGCCTTCGAGGGCCTCTACCACGTGCTTGGTGGGGAGCTTTCCCCCTTAAGCGGTATCGGTCCCGACGAGCTGCGCGTGAGCGAGCTTATGAAAAGGTTGGGAGACGACAGCGTGAACGAGGTTATTTTGGCCACCAACTCCAACGTGGAAGGGGAAACCACGGCAAGCTACCTGGCGCGTCTGATCCGTCCTTTGGGTGTGAAGGTCACGCGGCTTGCAAGCGGCCTTCCCGTGGGCGGCGAACTTGAATATGCCGACGAAGTGACACTGGGGCGTGCAATAGAGTCGAGGCGCGAGCTGTAGGCGATCTGCCCTCGTTTTGTCTTGCGCGTGTGCAAGGCGGCGCTCGGTCATATGGTGCGGTTTGCTATTATGTCAAAAGCCCTTCCACTGGTGTCCGTGTTTGCCGGACCATGGTATCAGGAGGGCGGGTTTGAATGTTTCGCACGAGCGCGGTTTCGCACGTGTGCGCCTTGTTTCGAGATTTGGAATTGAGCTATGGCTAACCCTTTGTTCGAGTACACACCAGAAGAAGCAGCCTACCTGCAAGAAGGCTACGATGCGTCCCAGTCGCTTCTTTCGCCCTACGCGACGCGCCACGAAGACGCCCTCTACGAGCGTCCCGACTGCGACTCCGACCCTGTGCGCCCGTCGTTTGTGCGCGATGTGGATCGCATTTTGAACAACGCATTCTACAACCGCTGCATGGACAAGACGCAGGTGTTTCCCTTCTACCGCAACGACGATCTAACCAGGCGTTCGTTCCATTTGCAGCTGGTTTCCCAGACGGCGCGTAAGATAGCGGGAGCCCTGCGCCTGAACGTGCCGTTGACCGAGGCCATTGCGCTTGGCCATGACATGGGTCACACGCCTTTCGGACATGGGGGAGAGTACATCCTCAACGACTTGTACCGCGAGCACGCGGGGCGCTGCTTCAACCACAACGTGCAAAGCGTGCGCTTGCTGCGTACAGTGGCAGGGCGCAACCTTTCGCTGCAGACGCTCAACGGCATGCTGTGCCACTGCGGCGAGAAAGCGTTTTTGGAATATCGTCCCGACCCGTGCGAATCCTTCGCGCAGCTCGATGCGATGATGGAGCGCTGCTACGTCGTTCCCGGCGCGAGTCAGGACCTGCGGCCTTCCACGTTGGAAGGATGCGTGGTGCGGGTGTGCGACATCCTGGCGTATTTGGGCAAGGACCGGCAGGACGCGCTTTCAATAGGCGTGCTCGACGAGGAGAGCTACTACGTGGAAGGCAGCGTGCTGGGCAGGACGAATTGGGAATTCATCAGGAACGCGACCGCCAACATCATCAAGAACAGCATCGGGCGCGATTGCCTGGCCATGGACCAGGAAGTGTTCGACGCCATCGTGCAGATCAAAGACATGAACAACGCGCAAATCTACCAATCCGACGCTGCCCACAAAACGCTCGACGCCTACATCAAGCCTATGATGGCACGCCTCTACGACCGCTTTCTTGCCGACGTGGAGGCAGGGGACGAAAGCTCCTATGTGTTCAGGCACCATGTGAACGCATGGATGATGAAGGGCAACGAAAGCTATCGAAACCAGGATGCCAACGCCATCGTGGTAGACTACCTGGCTTCGATGACCGACGAGTACTTCATCGACTTGTACAACAAGCTCTATCCTGATGATGCGGTGCCAGTTGATGCGCTCTATGTCCCCCACTTCAAGTAGGGGTTCGAGTAGGCATTATTCCAGGTGGGGACTACTTCACATTTCCTATGGAAGGACTATAATTAGCGTGTGGTTATGCCACTTCGCAACGGAGGGGCTTGCGTGCCGCAAGGAACGTAGGTTTCAACGTTGTCTAGGAGGGTGTCGTCGCAAGACGGCAATGAAGTCCGCAACTGGCCTGGGGAGGAACTGGTTGCGGACTTTCTACTTTGCCGACGCTGCGAGCGGCGGAGGGGCCC
>JAFUCW010000327.1 GCA_017459485.1 Eggerthellaceae bacterium
AAGGTGCTTCGTCATGTCCGGGCGGCACGACCGAAAGGGGTGGTCGCCATGGACCCACAGACTGTCATCGCTACGTGCGAAATACTGTTGGTGGTAATCGGAATAATCGGGCTTATCCTGATTAGGAAGGAATGACGAACGGCGTAATTGCTATAACTTGAGCCAGGGACACCTTAAGAAACCCTGGCTCATAGCTAAACAAAGAACGCTGCCCGGAAGTGTCGGGGCGCCTTCAATTGCAATTATACACCGAGCTAGGCGCGGATGCAACGGATGGTGGTGCGCTCTGCACCGCTGAAGTTGCAGGTGAACAGGGTCAGGTCCCAGTCGCCCGCTTCCATGCCGCGCAGGTCGTAGCCATCGACCGTTTCTGCCGTAAGCACCGTGTAGTGGAACGCCTGGCCGTTCACATCCACGAAGGTGACGGTGTCGCCGTCGGAAAGCTGACCCAGATTGCCGAAGTGGCTTGCGAAGTTGTGGCCAGCGATAATGAGCGACCCGTCGTAGGCCGACCCCTTGTAGCGACAAGGCGCGATGTTGGCACCGTCGTCGGTCCACTCTGCCAGTACCGGTAGCGAGATGCCTATGCGCGGCACGTCGATGCGCCCGACGTAGAAGCGACCGTCTATGAGCACCATAGGCATTTCGGTAGAGATGGCGTCGGACGACACCACGCCGTCGGATTCGCTGCTGGGAAGCTGCGTGGTCATAGTGTCGAGCGCCAGAGCGGACTGGGTGCCCGCCATGTTGGACTCGTTCCAGTTGAAACCGGCAAGACCGCCTGCGGCAACGAAGCATGCCAAGCCCACGACCGTGAGCACCATGCCCACAATGCGGCCGATCTTCTTGCTCTTCTTTGTGTTGCCTTCTGCCATGCTTCTACACCCGCTACCGACTACCGGCGGCTACGGGCAGCCACAACGCGACCTGCACCAATGGCCACAATGCCTGCAATCAGCAGCACCGGGACCGGCCACCACAGCTGACCTGTCTGGGGCAGCTTGGCAGGCGCGCTCGCCGCCGTGGAAGCAGTCGAAGCCGGTGTGGCGCTCGCAGTCCGCTCGACTGCAGACGAAGGCGTCTGGTTTACGGTGGTGGGCGGCGTGGACGGAGTTGGGCTTGGAGTAGGCGGGTTGTACGCTGGCGGCGGGGTCAGTTCCTCGTCTTCGTCTAGCGGGGCATCCTGCATGACCACTTTTCCGTCTGCCGCAGACGTCCAAGAGCCGTTGACCTTGCGTTCCAACGTGCCGTCTTCGTTCAAGCGGAAGTCGATGCTTTCGGCGAACTGGTAGCCAAGCGGCGCCTGGTCTTCGCGCAAAGTGTATTCGCCGGGAACCAACCTAACGCTGCGGGGCTGTTCGGTGCTCGTCCATTCGAGCGCCTCTCCACTGCTGTCCTTGGCCAGCTCGCCCGTGCTGTTGTCGTAGATTTGCAGCTTGGCGCCGGGAAGCTCGGAGCTGTTGTTGACGTCCTGCTTGGAGATGGACACTTCGAAGTTCATGTTGTACGGCGGGTGATCCAGCAGCGTGTTGGTAATGGTGAACTCGCCGTCGTTTTCGTCGATGGAAATGGAGTAGCGGTTAGGCGGGTTGATCTCGACCACGTCCCAGTAGTAGACCTTGCTGTCGTCCAGGCCGGACCAGGTGTAGGTCCAGTTGTTGGAGTCGTTCAGTTCGATGGGATCTCCGTAGGCTTCGTCGCCTTGCATCAGCTGCACGATAACGTTTTGCGGAGTGTCTGCCGGGTCGGTAATGTTTCCTTCCCAATGCTTGACTACCTTGATATCCGTGTATGGCATGGCAGGTGTGACGTTCTTGGGCTCGACCACCTGATGGTATTCCTTCTGCCCGCCGATGGTCACCAAGGAGCTGTCGAAGCGATGGATGCCGTCGCCCAGGTTGACCACCAGGTAGAGGCCATCGCTCAAACGGTCGAACACGACGGTGCCGTTTTCGTCAGTAATGGCCGTAGCATGAGGTTCGTATGCGTGGAGACGTATGTAGCAGTCCAGGGTCTTGGCCTTCTTCTGCCACCAGGACGCATCCTGTTCGGAAGCAGCCTTGGCGTCTTTCCAGCCCAGAATGTTGGCAAGCTGCTTGTAGTCGCCGTCAAGCTCCATTTCGGTGCCCGACGCGTCGGTAAAGGACGCCACTTTGTAAACGCGCGACTCCATGCCCACGATAGCTCCGTGCGTGTCGGACCCGGTAAACGTAATGGTAATGGAGCCGAAGTCGTCTGCGGCATAAGCAGTGGTGGGCAGCGCAGCCCACGCAACGCAGGCAAGCACGGCCGCGAGCATGCATGCCAGCACAGCCTTAAGCCCCATCTTGCGATATGTTAGAGCCTTGTCCATCATCCTTCGCCTTTCTCCGGCGCTTCCATACTGTCGTCAAACTGCTCCGCTTCGTCTGCGTTGAGCTTTTCGCTCTTTGCGGGCGTTGCACCTGCTTCGGACTCACTGTCTTCTGCGGGCGCTGTGTCCGTTTCGGGCGTTTCGCTCTCTGCGGACCCGCTGTCCACATCAGACACGTCGCCTTCTGCGGGCGCTGCACCCTTCTTGGACGCTTTGCCCTTCTTGGGCTTTTTGTCCTTCTTGGACGCCTTGCCTTTGCCAGGTGGCGCATTGCTTGCGCGCAACGCCTCGCTGACCACTTCGGGCGTAATCTGGCCCAGCTTCTGCCGCTGGCGCCGCCTGTGGATGCGCACAAGCAACGCGATAAGCAATGCGGTCAGAATGGGGATCGCGATCACCGAAGACACGAGTACACTGTCCATGCGCACGGCGTCTGCCATAACGTAGATGGACACTTCGTAGTCGATTCTGTGGCCCCGCACCAACAACCTATGCGTGTTGATGGCGTAGGGCGTGCACGTGACCAACGTGCACAGATCGCGCCCCTCTTCAATTTTCAATCCGCTCACT
>JAFUCW010000328.1 GCA_017459485.1 Eggerthellaceae bacterium
CGCAGGTCCGGCGACCCGTTGCCGCAGGTCGCCCATGGTGAGTCAGTGAGCGCGCATCTGGCGAGTGCGATAGCCCCGCTCTCGGCGCCGTGCCCGTACAACGGTTGCGGGCCAAGCCGAACCAGGGGCTAGCGTGCCGCCAGATGCGCGCGCAACGTCAGGTCGTATGGTGCGGGCTTCCGACGTTCGCCAGAACGTCGGAACAAGACTATGCAGGAATTACGTGAACCTTGCGCTTGTTGCCGCGTGTGTACTGGACCGTTCCGTCACAGAGCGCGAACAAAGTGTCGTCCTTGCCGCGGCCGACGTTTTCGCCGGGATGGAAGTGCGTGCCATGCTGACGCACCAGGATGTTGCCCGTCGTTACAACTTCGCCGGCAAACTTCTTGCAACCAAGGCGCTGCGCGTGGGAATCGCGACCGTTACGTGTGGAGCCAAGACCTTTCTTATGAGCCATTTATCTCACCTGTTCCTTATTCCTCGGTAGCCTCTTCGGCCGCCTCGGCATCGCCTGCCTTAGCTTCCTGGACCTCTTCTGCGGTTTCTTCTGCAGTCGCAGCAGTTTCGTTGGCGGCGTCCTCCGCCTTCTGCTCGACTTCTTGAACAGCGTCTAGCGCCTCGACGGGCTCAGCTTCCTTGGCAGGAGCCTCTTCGGCCTTCTCCGCCTTCTTGGGCTCGTCCTTCTTGGCAGCAGCCTTCTGTGCGCCGATGGAATCGATACGCACGCGCGTAAGCTGCTGACGATGGCCCTTCGTGCGCTTGTAGTTCTTGCGCTTCTTGAACTTGAACACAAGCTGCTTTTCGCCCTTGAACTGATCGAGAACTTCAGCAGTGACCGTGGTGCCAGCAGCCTTTTCGGGGTCTGCTTCCACATTGCCACCGTCGACCACACAGATCACGTCGAGCTGAACCTTGTCGCCCACTTCGGCGTCGAGCTTTTCGATTTCGATGATGTCACCTGCAGCAACCTTGTACTGCTTGCCACCAGTTTTCACTATTGCGTACATTGTTGGTTCTCCTTGCATGTGTAAAAAGACGCAACGTGGTATTTTATCGGCGCTACTCCTTGCCGTCAATCGCAAAACCATTTTTCGTCATGTCTTCACAAGACCAGACGAGCCAAGGCAAGACAAGTATCAGGGGCAAAATGAATACTGCCGGCAGGATGTAGCGCGGAAGCGCGGCGAACGGAGAGCTGATGAGCACTGTAAGCCAATTCGCAACCGTAGGCAACAGAACGAGCCACCAGGGGCGTACGAACACGTTCGCATGCGCACCGCCGCCGCGCGTTGGGACGAGCATTTTTTCTGACTGGTCGTACGAAACCCCCCGAGACTCCCGGCCATCCAAAACTCCCCGCACCGCCTGGGGCTCCCTGCTGCCCAAAACTCCTTGCGCCGCCTGGGATTCCTGGCTATCCAAAACGTCCTGCGCTGTCTGGGGCTCCTGGCCATCCAAGACATCCTGCACCGCTAAGCCCTCCTGCCAAACCGGCACGTCCGAAGGCTGCGCAGGGCCCTGTGTGGGCGACTGGGCATTCCCCGAAGTGCCGCCCTGATACGCAGGTAATGCAGACGCCTGCGAAGAGCCTTCTTCCGTTTGCCTCTTTCCCCGCCACTTTTCGCGGCGCGCCACCAAAAGCATCAGCCCAGCGAACAGGACGATCCACGACTGAGCGCCTTCCTGCAAGTGGAAGAACTTGTAGGGGAACAGGTCATTGATTGCCTCGCCGAACCAGATTTCGAGCAGGTTCGTTTCGATGATGCCCAGATCCGCTGCGTCGTACTTGTCGTTGACTCCGTTCATCGTGAAGGTGCGCCCGATGTCGGCGAAGCTCCAG
>JAFUCW010000329.1 GCA_017459485.1 Eggerthellaceae bacterium
CGAATTCGCCCGCCTTTGGACCGACGCGTACTTGAGTACGCGAGGGGCAAAACAAGGGCGAAGGCGGGGTGGCTCGGGCGTTTGCAGCGTCGGTCCCTTCCGCCGTTTGTAAAACGGCGGAACCTCTAATGTCCTTCGCCGGCCATCATGTGGACGGCGTGGGGCAGGGCGTCCTTGATGCCGCCCCAGTTTTCGCGCGCGGCTTTTTCGCTGCCGGGCAGGTTTACGACCAGATGGCGGCCACGTTGCATGCAAAGCGCACGTGAGAGCATGGCATAGGGCGTGAACTGCAGGCTGTGTGCACGCATGGCCTCGGCGATTCCTGGCACGTTGCGCTCGCACACGTCCATGGTCGCCTCGGGGGTCACGTCGCGCAGCGAAAGGCCGCTTCCTCCGCAGGTGATCACCACGTCGGCGTCAACTTCGTCGCATGCTTCTACGATGGCGGCGGCAATCATGTCGCGCTCGTCGGGGACGACGACGTGGCTAGCAACGTCCCAGCCTGCTTCGCGGACCAGCTCTTCGAGTGCTGCGCCTGCCGTGTCTTCTTTCATGCTCCGCGTGTCGGAGCATGTGATGATCGCAACTTTTGCCATGCAGTTCTCCTCTTCATTCGGTTCGGATGTTCCCTCGGTCTGGATGCTCGCTCGATTCGGGTGCAGACGCGCGCCATGCGACTACCTGCAGATTGGTCATGCGGCAGGCCCTTGCTGCTTACAAGACCAGCTCTTCGGGGATGTCGAGCAGCAAGCAATCGAGCAATTCGCCGGCACTATGGTCCCCTGTGCCTTCGGGCAGTATGGCCAGACAGTTGCTGCGCTGGATGGGGCCGAACAAGCCGCTGCTTTGATTCTTTGCCGGCTCAACCAGATAGCCGCCGTTCGCATCCTTGACAAGCGTTGCGCGCAGGTAGATGCGCCGGGGGTCTTTCTTCTTCTGCCCAGTAGTAAGCGCCGCTTTGACCTGAGAGTGCTCGAAGTGCGAAAACCCTTGCATCTTGCGAAGCGCGGGGCGAATGAGCATATGGAACCCCACATAGGCTGCAGATGGGTTTCCCGGAAGGCCGAAGACTGGCACGCCGTTTACCAGGCCGAACGCCTGTGCCTTGCCCGGCCTCATGTTCACTGTTGTCAGGTAAAGATCGCCAAGTTCGGAGATGACTTGCTTGATGAAATCGTAGTCTCCGTTAGCTGCGCCACCAGTCGTTATGACGAAGTCTGCGTTTGCTGTCGCGTCGCGCACGGCAGCTGCTAGAGCATCCATGGTATCTTCGACGATGGGCAGGATGTGGGCAATGCCGCCCGTCTCCTGCACGAGTGCGGCAAGCGCGTAGCTGTTTGAGTTGCGAATCTTGCCTGGAGTGGGCACGGTGTCTGGGTCGACGAGCTCCGATCCGGTGGCGAGGATGGCAACGTGCGGCCGCGCGTAGGTGTCCACTTCCAGGATTCCGCATGTGGCAAGAAAGCCGACGCCCGCTGTCTTGATAAGCTCTCCAGGGCGTACGATCACATCGCCCGCGTGGCACTCTTCCCCCGCTTCACGCACGTTTGAGCGCGTTTCGGTCGGTGTGGTAAACGCAACGACACTGCCTGTTTTTCCATCGCCTTGCTCAACCTTGACCACTTCGTACTTCACCACGGAGTCGGCGGCGTCCGGCAACGGCGCACCCGTCATAATGCGCACGCATTCGTCGCTGGTCAGGGGCCCGTCGTAGACCGACCCGGCAGGCACGTCGGCAACGACTTTGAGGCGCACGGGTGTCTGTTCGCTGGCGCTCGAAAGCCAATCGGCGCACAGTGCGAAACCGTCCATGGCGGCATGGGCGAAGGGTGCGCTGGCGATGTCGGCGGTAAGCTCTTTGGCCGAAACGCGCCCGGTCGCTTCGAGCAAAGGCACGGTTTCTGTTGGCATGTGAGCGACGTGGGACAAAACGATTTCGCGAGCTCGTTCGGGCGATACCATTTCTTCGATCATCGGGCATCCTTTTTGAGAGGGAGCAGTTAGGTCGATTATACCTGTTTGAAGATGGTAGGGTGGCCTGTGCGGGTGGCATACGGCTTCTTTGCAAGCAAACTTTCAGGAGAAGGCGAACGTCCTTCTAATGCTATACATGTACGTAACTAGGGTCTTTTTATGCACTTTAGCCAAATAGAGCGCTTTGAGTAGGGCGTACATGTATACGTACATGTAATATTATTAGTCAAGCCAATCAATGGATCGGGTCTATCTACGCTCAATAGTTAGGAAAAGGGGCCGTCATGGACATTCTAGGCATTTTCGGCGACAACGTTCGTCATTATAGGCTGGAGAAGCATCTTTCGCAGGAAGCGTTTGCGGCGAAGTGCGGGTTGCACCGCACCTACATCAGCGCTGTCGAGCGTCACAAGCGCAGCATCTCGCTGAACAACATTCAAAAGATCGCGAACGCGCTCGAGATCGAAACCTACCTGCTGTTCCTCGAGCCCGCCATGATTCCTCCTAAAATCGTTCGTCGCTCGTAGCTTTCCAGCGTATACATCCTCGGAAACCATCGAATCAGACGGCCTGCAGCGCGGGCCGTTTTGGTATGCAGGACGTCTAATAGGCAAGTCGCGGAAAGCCGTCAGGCGCCTCCAAGCTGTTTGTGCGATAAGGTCTGTTCCGCAAGCCTCCTGCTCCGCTATACTGCTTGTATCGTACGAACAGAGCATTGCAAGGACGGTTCACATGCTAGAAGACGAGCCCCTTAACGGTTTCACCGGTTTCGCGCGTAAGGGCAAGGCGCAGTTCCAGTACTCGCGAGCTGCAGAGCAGGCGGCACAAGAGGCGCGAACTGAGTTTGGGGAGGAATTCCTTTCGTCGATTCCCGCCACCGACCGTCGTTGGGCATGGGTTGAAATCAGCCTTGACGCAATCAGGCACAACACGATACAGGCCAAGCAGCGCCTGCGTGCGGGCGTGCGTCTGATGGCGGTCGTGAAGGCGGACGCCTATGGGCACGGCGCAGTGGAATGTGCGAAGACGGCGCTCAGCTCCGGCGCGGACAATGTGGGGGTCGCAACGGTCGACGAAGCAGTGCAGCTGCGCGACGCAGGAGTGACGGTGCCTATCCTGGTGCTCTCGGAGCCGCCCGAAGAAGCCGTTCCGCTGCTGCTGGCAAAGCGCATCACGCCGACGGTGTTTTCGCCGGAATTCGCGCTTGCCTATGGCGAGCTGGCGGACCTTCATGGCATGAAGGCTCCTTTCCATCTGGCGGTGAACACGGGCATGAACCGCATCGGCGTGCGAGCCGAAGACGTGATAGAGTTCGAGCGCCAGGTCAACTTCCATCGTGCACTCGTCCACGAAGGGACGTTCACGCATTTCGCCACTGCCGACAGCGGCGACACCATCGACTTCAACATGCAGGTGAGGCGCTTCGTGGATGCGCTGGGGGCGCTGCAGGCAGCGGGCATCGATCCGGGCATCGTCCATGCGGCGAACTCCGCAGCTCTCTTCCGCTTCCCAGACGTCCATTTCAACATGGCTCGCCTGGGCATAGCCTTGTACGGCTATCATCCGTGCGAGCAAACACGCGGTGCAGTTGACCTGCGGCCGGCCATGGCGGTGAAAGCACGCATTACGGCGGCTAAGACCGTTCCCATGAGCGAAGGCGTCAGCTATGGCCTGCACTACCGCAGCCCTGGCAGCGTCAAGATCTGCACGGTGCCCATAGGCTATGCCGATGGGCTGAACCGTGCGCTTTCGGGCCAGGTCGACTTCATCTTGAATGGGCAGTACATGCGCCAGGTGGGCACCATCTGCATGGACCAATGCATGTTCGAAGTTGACTTGCGCAGCTTCGGGACGCGCGAGCGTCTGGACCCGCAGGTGGGAGACGTGGTGACCATTGTCGGACGCGACGGCAACGCCGAGACGACCATCACCGACATGGCACGATTCTTGCGCACCATCGACTACGAAGTGGCATGCAACTTCTCGCTTCGCCTTCCGCGCGTGTTTGTCTAGGAGGCTGCATGAAAGGACAGATACCGCTAGAGGAACTGCAGGCGCAAGCGCAGCAATGCCGGGCCTGCCCGCTGTGGGAAGGCCGTACCAACCTGGTGTTTGGCGTGGGCAACCCTCATGCACGCGTTCTTATTGTGGGGGAGGCGCCGGGAAAGAACGAAGACGAGCAGGGAGAGCCCTTTGTCGGCGCGGCGGGCAAGAACCTCAACGCGCTTCTTGAACTGGCCGGGCTTGTGCGCGAAGACGTCTATATCGCCAACGTCTTGAAGTGCCGCCCGCCCGGCAACCGCGATCCACAACCGCTCGAAATCGAGGCGTGCACACCTTTTTTGCGCGAGCAGACGCGCACCATCTCGCCCGATTTCATCGTGACCTTGGGCAACTTCGCCACGAAGTTCATCCTGAAGACCGACCGCGGCATCACTGGCCTGCACGGGAGGCTCCAGCAGGCAGGGCGCTTCAAGGTCTTTCCCGTCTACCACCCTGCTGCCGCCATCTACGATCGCAGCAAGCAGGCGGCGCTTGAAGAAGACTTTCGAACGTTGGGCAAGCTTCTGGGCGCGTAGGCTGCCGGAGCGAGTTGGCCGGAGCGTGTGGTCGTAGCACGCAGGCGGTCGTTGCGCGTAGGCCGTGGCGCAAAGGCGACCGAAAAGGACTTGCGAAGCACAAGAGAGGCCCTGGTTGCAGGGGACGTCGGTGCGTGCGCTCAATCGAGAACATGCAGATTCTTAGGGGATTGCCACGTAGCCAAGTAAAGCGCAGAGCAAAGCGAAGCCGGCGCCTGCAACGATATCACGCGGGTAGTGGACGCCTCCGACAATGCGCAGGTAGGCGATTGCGCCGCAGGCAGCGAATCCGAGCGTGCCACAAAGGAGGCCTGCCGCCCAAAGGAGCGTGCATGCGATGATCGTCGCGCTTGCCATGTGGCGCGATGGCATACTCTTGCCTTGCGTGTCTTTGTGGATAAGCGGAGCTATGTCGTGGGCTTCGTAGGGGCGCCTGGCATTGACGAAAGCACGCATCGCTGTTACCAGGCCGAAAGTGACAAGCGGCACGACGAAAGCGCGGAGCAGTTGCCCGCTTGACGTTGCGGCAAGCCACGCAAGGAGTCCCGCATAGGCACCAGCGACCGCGACACGCAGAAACGCATCGGCGCGCTCGACAAGCTTCGCCATCTCGGGGTTTCGTCTCCAGGGGGCGCTGATGCGGGCGTAGAATTCCGGATAGCTCTTGCTCATGGTGTGCCATTATACCGTGTGGAAAAAAGGGGCTTTCGCTGACTTCCTTGGGCGAATCCCTTGCGAATGATACACCTCATCTTTGACAGCGTGATTCTTTATTTATGAGTTCTGAACTGGGAAGTTACCGCTTCTTCGCTGATTTTTTCTTGCGTGGAGTTTTCCGTCTCAGGTCGATTTCCACAGATTTCGCGAACAGGGTCTTCACGTCCTTGA
>JAFUCW010000330.1 GCA_017459485.1 Eggerthellaceae bacterium
CCAGCACCGACAATCGGCTTTAGGTACAGCCGTCTAACACCTCGGATGCCCCGCTCTACCTGTCCGCCCAGCTGGATTACGCCTTGTCGGGCGAGCACGACTACGCTCCGGGCGATGTGCACATCACCATTCCTGCGAGCATCATCGTCAACCGCGACGGCACGCAGGGCGACACGCTGGTTATCCCGTTCCCCGAAGCGCCGTCAACCACCAAGGACTTCAATTGGCAGCTTTCCGCCGATGCATCCGGCAATCCTGTTTACGTGCTCACCAACACGCGCAAGCTCTCCGCTGCCACGAAAGGCTTCATCCAATTCGGTTTCAGCAATGTTGTGCCCCACAAGGTGGTCGACGCTTATGCGAACAACCCTGAAACCGGCGCACCCACCACGGCAACCAACAAAGCTCATTCCACCAGCGACCCCTTCCAGGCGGTCATAGAGGTAACCACCCACGCAGGCAATACAATCGGACGGGCCACCAACCAGCTAACCGCCCAGATCGACACCGAGCAAAAACTTACTCAGGTTGTAAAGCGGAATGCGTGGAATAGAACAACCCGGGAGTTGAAAGACCTCACGGTATCCAAAGACGAGCTTATCAAGGTCTATACACAGGACAAGAAGACGCTTCCAGATGGCCTGGAGGATGCAGACTATTACGTAGTGGTTGATTGGGACGTGGATGCTCACCATGCAGGCAACCAGGAATTCTCGACTGACATCAGCGATCAGATCCCAGGCGATAACGGCGGACAGTCCTACAACGGCAAAGTTATCAGGGCCTGGGTGCGCGATTCAGACCAGAGATACTATCCTTGCAACAGCACCATTACTATCCCCAACAGCTTCAGCGGATGGGACGAAAACGGCTACTTACGCTATAGCATTACCACTGCTTACCCGCTTACCGAGGAAAACTTCCCCTATAACGGCAACGTCTACGGTTCCGATTGGAGCCCCTCGAATCCCAACGCCTATTATCACGTCCTCAACAATACGGCTGACGTTACGCTCGTCGAGGCCGACACAGGCACGTCAAGCTCTCATAAGGACAGCGCCTCCCTTAAGTTCCACTGGTCCAAGCCTAAGCGCACGAGTCCGCGTGGGCATTTCAACTTGTTCAAGTGGGGCAACGACGGCAACGATGCCGAGCACATGAGCGCCGACATCAGCAGCTGCGGACCCTACACCACGCATTACCCCGCTTCCTTGAGCGCCCTGACCAACCAATCGCCTCGTGCTAAAGGCTTCGATCCCTCAAGCTTCTACAACGGAACCTACAAAAAGTTCCAAGGCATTTACTACGATGCACTCAACCGGCTTTCGGGTGCGAGCGAAGAGCCTGAGGATGCCAAGATCACCTACTCCATCGAATCGGATGCCTACTTGCTGCCATGGACCTATTCTGGTGGCGGCAACCCTTACAACAACAGCGATGCCACCACCAATTCCAGCTACTACACGATGAGCAATTTCGGCAAAAACACGGTTACTACAGTGGTTGCCGACAAGGGCCTCACGATGGACGGTGTGGCGCTTACCCCCCTTGAAGACTACACCTTCGAGGACCTCTATATTCCTCTGCCTTTGGTGGGCTACGCCAAGGCAAGCAACTTGAGTCCCACGGGCGAATGGATCAACCGGGCCGACGATGGCACTTTTGTTTACAACAGTGCCACCGATTATTCCAACATCAATAACCTCGAAAACGACGGCTCCGTTGCGGGAGAACTGGGGGCTGCTGAACCCTTGTACGTGGACATCGAGGTGCGCAACAGCGATGGCACAACCACCTGGATTAACAACTATGTAAAGTTGGACTACAGCGAATACAAGAGGGCGGACAGGAGGAAGGCCGGCTACAATCAAGCCCTCATCACCTATTACTACGATGAAAAAGGCAACCTGATCGACAACCCGCAGCCCGAAGCAGAGAAGGGCACGATAGTAGATCGTTTGCCCGACAATATGGTGAACTTCCGCACGCATGTAACGTCCAACAAGGCGTATTACCATTACTACGTGTTGCCCACCGTAAAGCTGAAGGCCTCCATTGACGACCAGGCAACCAAGCCCACCGAAATCGCAACGGCTGCGTTCGGATCGGAGGGCAACAGGAACACAGCCCCATCCATTTTGGTTCGCAACGACGTAACCATGCAGGCTTACCAAGGGCAGCACTACCCAGGCGATGACAGCGGCACAAGCGTAGGCAAGCCCCTGTTCGACAAAACCGAAGACGGCACCGACGAGCTGCGCGGCTACGTAACCGATTCCATGGCGGTACCTTCGAAGAGCGGTTATTTAATTGGCCAATCCGGCACCCGCGTGTCCCTGCATTACAGCGCAAAGATAGAGTTCAAGAGCCTTATCTCCAGCAAAGAAGCCTACAGCAAGGAAGTTGAAAACGGGCATATACCGCAGGTTACCGAAGGAGTATGGTACGACCTTTTGCCCGCAGGCCTCGCCCCCGACCTTTCCAGCGTCAAGCTACGCGATGGCGATGCTATTCAAGCGGCATACGCGATTCCCAACTATCGGCAATCCGGGCGCACGATGCTGGTGGTTAAGGCCACGTTGCAGCCCCAGCCGCAAGGTTACAAAGTAAACGAGAAAGACGCAGCCTATTACGAAGACGTGCCCACGTTGGACTTCGATGCAGTCTGCGATGCAAACGCGCTCAAGGACCATGGCATCAACCCTCATAACGTGGTGGCGTTTCAAGCTACCCAGGCCAACGTGGACTTCCTGGGTAGCGTCGATGGCTACGAAGGCGAATACGACACGCCTGCCCACGAGGGTGCCCAGAACCTCGTAACCACAATAGAAGATGGCACGAGTCCCACTACCGTAACCGATAAGGAGCGCGAGTGGTTGACGGACTTGGACAACGATGGCCTTTCCGGTGCAGGCAGCGGCGAGGCCCCACTGTTCCTCTACGCAGGCACGGTTACCAACATCGATGTCGTGTTCGCCGCGCAGCAGGGCTTGTCTAAGAGCGTGAGCACCAACGTCGATGGGCATTGGAGCACGGGCAAGGACCCGGGCGACATCCGCATGGTGTACGAAGACGGCTACTACACTTACCGTTTGCGCGTGCAATCCTCCGAAGATACATCGACCAGCAACATCATCATCTACGACACGCTGGAAAGCTTTATCCCGGGGCAGTTTGGTACCGATGCCGATAACCCCGATGAGAACATCCACACGCCGCAATGGCATGGTAACCTTTTGGGTGTCAACGTGGACCAGATCAAGGCTGCGGGCGATCCTACCGAAGTCGACGCCAAGGTGTTCTACAGCGTGCTCAAGGCAGGGCAGACCGCTGGCTCCGACGACAGCATCACGGTCCCCGCCAATGCGGTAACTGGTGGCGATCCTGAGCAGGCAACCGTTTCGGCGAGCGACATCGCAAACGGGTACCAGATTATCTCGGGGGACTACAACGGTGTCTACAGCGATCCCGGTCCGGCGCCCACGCTTGCCAAGTACACGAGCACCGATGCCATGGCCATTCAGAGCCAGTACATGCTCTACCAGAACGATGGCAACCGCAACACTTCGGTGTGGATGACCGAAGAGGAGCTCCTTGCGCAAGGCTACAAGCTCTCCGACGTTACCATGATCGCCATCGATGCGCGCAAGGATGTGGCGGGCAACGACTTCATCCTCGAACCCGGCAAGAGCCTGGCCGCTTATGTGTACATGCATGCGCCAGCCGAAACCATCGAGCAAGACGATCGCGATGCGCGCTACTACATCGAAAACGATGCCCACGCCTTCAACAACGTGTACTTGTTCTCCACTTCGACAAGCGCCGAAGACCCCGATTCCGATTCCACCACATCGGTGCGCTTCGACTACACCAAGGTGGGTTTGAAGCAAATGCAAGTGCCCGTGCAGAAGGTGTGGGATGACGACAACAACCGCGATGGGTTCCGCACGCAGTATGTGACTATGGAGCTGTGGCAATTCGACCCCGAAACCGATGAAACGGTGAAAGGCGTGCGCGGTGTTGACGGCAACGGCAATTCCATTACCATCCCCAAGGCAATCAGGGTCTACGTCGATGGCTACAAGGTGGTCGACGCGAATGGCCAAGAAACCGGCGAGCTTATTACGCAGTACTACGATAACGATGCCCGCAAGTTCGTGGACCTCGACGACTGGGCGGGCATGTTCACCGGCATTCCGGCCACCAACGAAAGCGGCATCCCGTATGGCTATACCGTCACCGAAGTTGCAAGCTCGGTGGCATACGACAACACGCCCACGTACGGCGACGAAGGCGATGCGGGCAGCTACCAGCTTTCCGTGGGCGCCGACGGCGATGGCGGCTACGTTGCCAACAACGTGCATGTGCCCATTCGCGTGGGTGTAGCAGGCGAGAAGACCTGGCTCGGCGACTCCGACGAAGAACTTGCCGCTATCTACGGCACGGAGGGCACCCACACCACCGAAACGGTGCGGCCTTCCTACGTCGATATCGATCTGTACAAGACGGTGGGCGCAGGCGAAGGCACCACGACCACGAAGGTCGAATCCAAGCGCGTGCGCCCCAGCATAGATGGCACTTGGCGCTATTCCTTCGAAGACTTGTACAAGTACGAAGACGGCCAGATTATTGCCTATACCCTTGATGAAACGTCGGCCTTCGACACTTACATGCCGTTCCAGTACGATTCGCTGGAGGAAATCGCCTGGATGGATGACTTGGACGATGCCCAGGCGGTGGCGCGTGCCATCTACAGCGGCTACTACGTTGACGCGCAAGGTGAACGCCACGAAGTAGCGTCCAACCCCAACGGTCGCTACTTCATAAACGTGTACCATCCCTTTGGCGACATCGTGCTTGCCAAAACCGTCAACAACGCTACCAAGGCCGCCGAAGATGCCACCTTTGCGTTCAAGGCCATGTTCTGGCAGGAGGACGAGCAGCCTGTTTTGGATGACGAGACGGGCGAGCCCACGGGGGAGACTACCACCCAGCAGCAGTATTTGACAGACGAGTTCGAATATGCCGTCTTCACGATCGATGGACAGGGTAACGTCGTGCCCGTTCCCGACCCGGCAGACGAAAGCAAGCAGCTGGGCGGCACGGTTGCCACGGGCGGCAGCATCACGCTTGCTGCGGGAACATTCGCCCGCATCTTCGATATGCCCGATGGCGCGCATTACCGCTTCACCGAGCAGGCAACAGCCGGCTTCACAACGGTGGGCGATGCCGCTACAGAAGGCACGGTGGCGGCCAACGAGTCCATAGCGCCGTTTGAGAACGCGACGAATTCGGTGGCCTACACCAACACCTATTCCAGCAAGGGCTCTGTTGCGATGGACGTCGACAAGATGTTGGGCAACCGCGCACTGCGCAGTTACCAATTCAAGTTCGATATGTACCAGCTGGGCTATACCGAGCAAGGAAGGCTGGACGAAAGCTCCACGCGTTTTGTGAACTCCACCTACAACAGCGCTCCTGATTCCACTGCCCTCGACGAAAACCAGCAGAGCAGCGCCGCAGTTCGCTTCGCCAACATTCGGTTCACCGACGAAAGTGCCGCGCAGGCGGCAAGCGATGGCTGGGCTACGCATGAAGTGCGGGATGACAAGGACGTGTGGCACTACGCCTACGAGATCACCGAGACCACTCCCGGCAACGCCAAGGCCACCTTCGAGCTTGATGGAGAGCAGGTTGAGCTTACCTATAGGGAAACCAGCGAGCGAGACGACATTTCCGAGAGCATGATCGTGCAGGCAAGCTGGCAGCTGGGCGGCTACACCTACGATGCGTCGCGCCTGCGCGCCTTCGTTGCCGTAACGGACCAGGGCGACGGCACCATGACGACTTCGGTTAGCTACCAGCGCTACGACGCTGCGGCTAACGGCGGCGCGGGTGCTTGGGTGGACTTCGACTCAAGCCAGGCACGGCCTTCTTTCACCAACAGCTACGATGCATCGGGCGAATGGCAGCCGCGCGCATGGAAGCACCTGGATGGCCGCACGCTCAAAGAAAACGAGTTCAGCTTCCAGCTGCTCGACAAGTTTGGCGAAGTTCTTGAAGCCGCCACCAACGACGCCAAGAGCATGGTTACCTTTGCTAAGCAGGAATACACCCTGCAAGGCTTGCTGGAAGACCAGGCTGCGGGCAAGAACACCTACGATGCTGCAAGCCGCACGTGGACGTACTACTATGCCGTGCGCGAGCATGTGCCAAGCCCAGAAGACGAAGGCTACGACCCCACAGTCGCTTATGATGCGGATGCGCTCTTCGGCTACCGCGTGACAGTCACAGACCACGGCGATGGCACGCTCGATGTTGTTATGAACTACGTGGATGTTGAAGCCAATGCAAGCGAAGCTGGCTGGAAGGTCGTGCAAGAGCGCGTGTGGATGCTGGATGGCGAAGAGGTTCCCGAGGGCACCGAAGGTGCTACCCAGGTTACGCAAGACAAGCTTTCAAGCCAGCTTCCCGTGTTCGAAAACGGCCTGCAACCCGGTGGGCTGGAAGTAACCAAGCGCACCCAGTGGGACGAAAGCCAATCGCCCGACCCAGACACGCGCTTCCACTTCCGTGTGAGGCTTCTGGGCGACCACGTGGATAGCATCGAGCAACTTGATTACCAGGTGTCGAACATTGCAGACGAGCCTACGGTGACTACGAACGACGAGCTGCAAGCTACTGAAGTAACCGACGGCGAGTTCGACTTCTACCTGAAGGGCGGCCAAAAGGCCACCATCTACAAGCTTCCCGCTGGCACCGCCTACCAAGTGTGGGAGGAAGCTCCTTCGGGTTGGCAGCTTGTCGAGCAAAGCGATGGTTCGGGCGTTATCCGGGCAACCGAAACGGCAAGCGAGAGCTTCACCAACAAATACGCGCCCGGCACCACGACGGCGCAATTCACCGGCGCCAAGACCGTGGATGGCGCAACGCCTGCCACGGGGGCCTACACCTTCGTGCTCGCGCCCGAATCGAGCACGGCGGCCGGCATCACTGTGGCGAGCATGCCCATGCCAGAAGGCGAAGGACTTTCAGGCGAGGGCGCCAGCCGCACCTACACGTTGGCAAACGGCGAAGGCGGCTTCGTGCAGTTCCCAGTTATCACATACGAAAAGACGGGAACCTACACCTACACGCTTGAGGAAGTCGTACCCAGCCAGCCCGAGAAGGGCATGGTGTACGACACGCGCACCTGGACCATTGCCGTTACCGTTACCGACGACGGGCTGGGCAACCTGAATGCTTCGACGAGCTACAGCGCCCTGGGTGCGGCGCCAGACGCCTCGGCGTTCTCGTTCGAAAACGAACGTGTGCCTGCCTCGCTTGCCATCGGCAAGACGGCGGCTGACGGCAGTCTCACCAGCGCCAACGAAGATGACGAGTTCACGTTCAAGGTGCGCTTCTATTCCAAAGACGGCTTGCCCTACGACGGCGCCGGCAAGGGATTCTCGTACTACATCAAAGACACCGACGGCAATATCATCGGCAGCGAACAGCCTGGGGACGATTCAGCTATTCCCACGACTGAGTCTCCTGCAACATGCACATTCAATGCAGGAGTGCTAACCATTGCTCCGACCGAAGAAGGAACCTTGGGCGTAATCAGCCCGGATGAGTTGGCGTCCGCAATTGCCTCTGCAGGAAAGACCGCTATAAAAGAAGTGCGCATTGCCGACGGGGCTTACGTGAAGATCCAGGCTTCCTCAGGCGAAACTTCGCTCTATCAAATGTTCAGGGAATGCACTGGACTTGAAACTTTCGATGGCGCTGGATTCGTGATGAGCGAAGTAACAAGCATGAATCGCATGTTCTACGGCTGCACGAACCTCCGCACCGTCATTAAC
>JAFUCW010000331.1 GCA_017459485.1 Eggerthellaceae bacterium
CCATCGTTATTCTGCGACAAATTATAAAACGCGTATTATGGCGAGTTAGTCTCTGATAATCAGTGGATGAAAAAAACTCACAAGGCGTCTAGCCACGAAAAACGCCATTATGCATGTGTCTTACGACAAAGATTTGTACGGAGTACTGTGTTTGTGCGCACGACGTGAGGTATCATCCAAAGGGCATCGTGATTGCATGCATGCGATTGGCGAAGCAACGGGGGCAGGCGGAAAGAAAGCAGGGTGACATGGTAGACGGAACATACGAGATAAAGGTCGATACGTCTGCGGGCACCAACCCAGGCACGGTGAAGCTGCGTACAGTCGGCAAGAAGGTGCAATGCGAAATAGACGCGCCCGTGGTTGGCAAGCAGCGCATCGACGCGCGGATTGAGAGCGAAAACTCCTTCAGTGCTCAAGGGACGTTTAGGTTGATGCTGGTTGTGAAGGTGGAGTATGCGTTGCACGGCAGCGTCGAAGGGGACACCTTGCATGTTGCCATTACATCGAGCAAGGGCGACCTCAACCTTGTGGGAAACAGGGTACGCTAACGGACATCCAGTAAACCAGCGCCCACGACGGTCGGAAGTCGGTAGAGCAGGAGAGCAGCAATGGAGAACTCTGCATTACAGATTTACAGGTCCATTGGTGAAATTCAGAACATTATCGCCAACGCTTCGACCCTTGATGAGGCGCTGCAAGAAAGCCTGAAAGCGATTGTCGAGAACTCAGGAGCAGATGGCGGGGCTATCTGGTACGTGGACAAGTCCATGGGAGATCTGTTGCGTCCGTTTTTCTGGATTGGCCCGGTGGACCTTACCAGCCGCAGCCATGTGCCAGGCGACGGGGCAGTCGGGCGCGTGTTCGAGTCTCAGAGCGCGGAGCGCCTCTTCACATTCGACCCTATGAAGGATGTGGAGACCGCTATAGACTTCAAGGGCATGCCTGTGGGATCCATGGTGTGCGTGCCGTTCAGCAGCACAAACGAGAACTTGGGCGTCATCCAGTTCGTGAACGGGCCGGAAAGCGATCAGTTTACCGAAGAGGGCGCCGACGTCATGGAGATAATGGCAATGATGGCGGCCATCTCCATCGAAGACAATGACGCGTTGGCAGAGCCCTGGCAACCAGGCGAAGTGGTCATGCAGCTGCGCGACATTACGCGCGAGTTCCAGAATGGCGACGTGGTGACCAAGGTGCTGAAGGGCGTGAACCTGGACGTGTACGAAGGAGAGTTCTTGGTGCTGCTGGGCGAAAGCGGCTGCGGCAAGTCGACGCTGCTCAACATCATCGGAGGCATGGACAGCGCCACCTCCGGAGAGCTTTCCTATCTTGGCAAGGACCTGAGCAACGCCAGCCAGGCCGAACTTACCGAGTTTCGCCGCGCCAATGTGGGCTTCATTGTCCAAAGCTACAACCTTATGCCCAACCTGAGCGCCTTGCAGAACCTCAAGCTCATTGCAGAACTTGTGGACGATCCCATGGATGCCGACGAAGCGCTTGAAGTTGTGGGGCTTGACGACCGCAAACGCAACTATCCTTCCCAGATGTCGGGAGGCCAGCAGCAGCGTGTCTCGATTGCCCGCGCTTTAGTGAAAAACCCCAAGATCATACTGGCAGACGAACCGACGGCAGCGCTCGACTACGCTACGTCGATCGAGGTTTTGCAGGTCATGGAAGAGGTGGTGAAGAGCGGCACCACCATGGTTATGGTTACGCACAACGAAGAGATTACTCGCATGGCGGACCGCGTCGTGCGCATGCGCGATGGCCGTATGCACGAAGTGACGATCAACCGCCATCCGGCCCACGCGACGGATTTGGAGTGGTAGCCCGCGGTCTTGCGCAAGCTAGGGGTAACGTGTATTCTGAAAGTAGCATAAGCGGCTGCATTTTGCGCCGTTATGCGCTGTTCCTATCAAGCGATTCATCTTCTAACTGAATAAGGTGCGCCTTGCGGCAACGTGCGGCAAGGATGCCGTTTATATGCAGGACGCGGCCAGGCAGGGGTCGCCCCTGGCGATTGCGTCGGCGCGCGTTCCAGACTGCGTGAACCAAGCGGCAAGGAGTCGCTTACAAAAAGAAAGGAAGGACCAATGGAAACCTACTACAACCCCGCAGATCTTGCCAATTTCTCCCCCGACGGCGTGGGCTCTCTTTCGCCCGAGCTGTGGGACAAGTTCATGGCTTACTATGGTTCGGTGTTCGAAGATGGTGCACTGACTGCGCGCGAAAAGACGCTGGTCGCACTGGGCGTGGCGGCAGCGGTGCAGTGCCCCTATTGCATCGACGCGTACACGAACTCGATGCTTAGCCAGGGTTGCAGCGAAGCGCAGGTGGCAGAGGTGTTCCATGTGACGAACGCCATCCGCGGAGGCGCCGCATTGGCGCATGGCGTGCAGGCGCTCAACATTATCAAAGCCCAGGAAATCTAGATACAGGAGGGTGCCGGCGGCAGAAACGACGCGTGCGGCCGGCACCTGCCAAAACGAGAAGGAGACCCCATGGACGAAGCATCCTTGCAAGGTGCGCTGGATTGCGTGCCTCCATTCGAGTCACTGGTGCCCCTGGAGCATAGGACGACCAACGCCCCCCTTACTACCTTGCAGATTAACGTCGGGTATCGTTGCAACCTTGCATGCCGCCATTGCCACTTGGAATGCGGGCCCAATCGCGAAGAGGCTATGAGCAAAGAAGTGATGCAGGCATGTCTGGACGCCTACGACAAAGGGGGCTTTTCTTCCGTTGACATTACGGGTGGCGCACCCGAAATGCATCCTGAACTGGAGTGGTTCCTTCGCGAATGGAAGAAGCGCGGCGTTTCGCCTATCGTGCGCACCAACCTATGCATACTCACCGAACCGAACTACCAACATTTCGTTCAGCTTTACGACGAGGTTGGCGCCCAGCTATTTGCGTCTCTGCCGTTCTACGAGGCAGGGAACGTGGACAAGATTCGTGGTGCGGGAACCTTCGAAGCGTCGCTTGAGGGGCTGCGGGCCTTAAACGACGTGGGGTACGGCGACCACGACGGACAAGGCGACACTCATACGATTACGCTGGTGTTCAATCCGGCCACGGCAACGTTCCCGCCGTCTCAGGCGGCGCTCGAAGGAGAATACCGCCGCAAGCTTACCGATGCGCATGGGGTCCATTTCTCCAACTTGGTGGCCATTACCAACAACCCCTCCGGTCGTTTCGCCGAAGCGCTGCATCGCAAGGACAACTTGGCAGGTTACATGAAGCGCTTGCACGATGCGTTCAACCCAGCGACCACCGAAGGTATGATGTGTCGCAGCCAGATCAGCGTGGACTGGAAAGGCAAGGTGTACGACTGCGACTTCAATCAGGCGCTTGGGCTGGAGATTGAAGGCGGTGCCAGCATCTTCGACTTCGCACGGGAGCGCCAGCCAGCTCGTAAGGTTGTATTCGCCAACCACTGCTACGGTTGCACGGCAGGTGCAGGCAGCAGCTGCGGGGGCGAAACCGCCTAGTAAGCTATAGTGGGTAACAAGGGCGTAAGAGAGAGAGGCTTTCCCTGCGTCGCACTTAGTTGCCCAAGGGTGTGCTGGCGGGGTGACAAGGTGGCAAAGAGGAGAGGCGAATGATTGCGCTTGACGACCATGGCGAAAAGCGTCGCAATTTCAAGGATGCGGGCCGTGCGTGCCCCATCGACTACCACATTGACCAGGGGATATTTGCAGCGGACCCCGACCTGCATTGCAATACGCTCTATGTGGTCGGTGGCTTGTACGGCAACCCGTTTGCCTTGGATGCCATAGAGCGCATGGCTGCCGTAGAAGCGGAGGCACCCGCCATAGTGCTTAACGGCGACATTCACTGGTTTGACAAGACGGCGGACAATTTCTGGACGATAGAGCAGCGCGTGAAACACCACATTCCGCTGGTGGGCAACGTGGAAGCGGAACTGCGTCGTCAGGAAGACGTGGGCGTGGGATGCGGATGCGCGTATCCGGACTGCAACTCCGACGCCGCCGTGTCCCGTTCGAACCGCATTCACAAGATGCTCTCCATTGCCGTCGAAGAGCGGCCAGAGTGCAAAGAGATCCTCCAAGGACGTCCGTGTGCGATGGTAGTGGACGTGGCGGGGGTAAAAGTGGGCATTACCCATGGCGACGAAAAGCTCATTGGCGGATGGGATTGCTCGCGCGACTCGCTGCAAGACCCTACGCGCGTAGACGAGCTTTCGCGTTGGATGGCGAAAAATGGCATCGAGGTGTTCACATCGACTCACACGTGTGCCGCCGTAGCCATGCAGCTACCTGACGGCCTGTTCATCAACAATGGAGCGGCCGGACTTCCCAACTTCGAAGGCGAGCATTTCGGCACGATGGTGCGCATTGCCACCACCCCGGCGCCCGAAGCGCAGTTCACCGCGTGTTGGAAAGGCCTCTATGTGGAAGCCGTTCCCGTACGATACGACCACGAAGCCTACCTGGCATGGTTCGACGCTCTGTGGCCTCACCGTTCGCCCGCAGAAGTCAGCTACCGTTCGCGCATTGTAAACGGCCCTGCAGAGCGCATCAGCGAAGTGCTGTTCGGCGGGTTCGAGGTAGGAGAGGCGTTTAAGGGGGCGCCGGAAGTCACCGACGTACGCGTGAAGGGAGCATCCGCCGACACGGTTGACGATGTGTTCGCGAAACTCATGTACTTCGACGACATGCTGGAGCCTTATCAGCTGCGCACGAACGGAGAGCCAAAGTCCATGCAGGTCAACGTGGGCAAGCTCTGTAACTTGGCATGTTTGCACTGCCATGTGGAAGCAGGCCCGCACCGCAGCGAGCTTATGAGCCGCGAGTGCATGGAGGCGGTGCTTGCCGTCATGGCGGACCATGGCATGACCACGCTTGACATTACAGGTGGGGCGCCCGAGATGAACCCGCATTTCGAGTGGCTCATCGAGCAGGCGGCTGCGGCAGGGTATCGAACAATGGTGCGCTCCAACCTTGTCATCTTGCGCGAGCCGGGATACACCCACCTGCCCGCGAAGTTCGCGGAGTTGGGCGTGGAGGTAGTCGCGTCGCTGCCTTCGTTGATAGCAGGGCAGATGGAGGCACAACGTGGAAAAGACACGTTCGACCCCTCTATAGACGTGCTGCGTGAGTTGAACAAGCTGGGCTATGGATGGGACAGCACGCATGTGCTCGACCTGGTCTACAACCCGCAAACGCCTTATCTGTGCCCAGAACAGGACAGGCTGGAAGCCATGTACAAGCAGCGCCTTGAAGACACGTATGGCATCAAGTTCGACAACCTGTTCGCAATTGCCAACTGCCCCATAGGGCGCTATGGCGTGCACCTGGCCCGCACGGGCGACCTGAAAGCGTACATGGATTTGCTCATGGACGCGTTTAATCCGGATGCTGCGCAACGAATGATGTGCCGCAACCAGATCTCGGTTGGCTGGGATGGACGCATCTACGACTGCGATTTCAACCAGGCGGATGCGGTCGACCTTCCTCAAATGGAGGGTGAGCGTGCACTGACCATATTCGACTATGCGCACGACCCAGGTCGTACGACCGAGCGCGCGATCGTGTTCGGCAACCACTGCTACGCATGCACTGCCGGGCAAGGTTCTTCCTGCGAAGGCACACTTGTTCAATCTGCATAGCCTGGGCAGCGGCATAGCATGGGCAGCGGCCTAGCATGGGCACCGGCTTCGAAGTTTCGCTTGAAGTTCTGCCATAGATGATTGCGGCATGTGCAAAAAACATATTGCGCTTCATTTGGCTTATGTGTATCCTTGCACAAGTGCGCTAGCCGATGTTATGTGGTTGTCGCGCACGGTTTCTATCAAGCGATTTCATCTCAAAACTAAATAGACATGGGTACGCAAGTGAGCAGGGGCCGGTGTCTGCTTGTGCCGTGCTGCACGCCCATTGAATTGCAGGTCTTTAGAGGGCGGGCACGGGCCCCTGCCCGGAAAAGGAGTACGTACGTGGAGTCGACAACTGGCATCTTCTTCTGGGGATTCATGATCGTCTATGGCATCGTGATGTTCATCCTCTCCCCCAAGACGGTTAGCGCCGGCGGGTTCTTCAACGGCGAAGACAAGCAAGGCCGCGACGCCAACCCGTGGATGATCACGGCTTCAATCTTTATCGCATGGATCTTCGCAAAGTCGGTTACCAACGCCGCCAATATGGGCCAAAGCTTCGGTATCGTGGGCGGCGTGGGCTACGCCGTCTATTGGCTGTGCATCCCGCTGACGGGGTATGCGCTCTACCGCCTGCGTAAACGCTTCCTGGCGAAGAGCATCATCAGCTTCCTGACGGAGCACTACGGCGTGGCGGCTGCATTCTGTTTTTCTGCCGCCATCCTGGTGCGTTTGTTCAACGAAGTCTGGTCCAACACGTCGGTTATTGGCGCATATTACGGCCAGTCGGGCACTGCGCCGTTCATCATTGCCGCATTGCTGTTCACGGCCATCACGGTGGGCTACTGCTGTTGGGGCGGCATGCGCGGTTCGCTGATCACCGACATCGCGCAGGCGGCGCTTTTCGTGGTACTGCTGTTTGTGGTGCTCATCTTCATCGTGCCGCAGGATGGCTTGGGGGCCATTATGGGCTCAGGCACGTGGACGCTCGAAGGCGGTGTGGATTTCATTATCGGCGCTGGTTTGCAATGCCTCTCTTATGGCTTTCATGACGCCGTGCTCACCGACCGTGGCTTCCTATGCGAAGAGAAGAAAATGCTCAAGGCGTTCACCATTGCAGGCCTGCTCGGCTTCGTTGCCATTGTGCTCTTCTCTTTCATCGGTGTGCATTCCATGCTCAATGGCCTGGTCACCGAAGGTGTTGACGCTCCGGTGGTTGTGGCGCAAAGCCTGGGCATCGTGGCGTTCTTCTTCATGGCCGTCATCATGATCTCCACAGCAGGCTCCACGCTGGACTCTACATTTAGCTCGCTTGCGAAGCTGACCGCACGCGACCTTCCGGGCATCCTGGGCAAGACGCCGTCCACCAGCCCGCGCATCATTGGCATCATCTTCATGGTCATCTTCGGCATTGTGGGCAACGTGCCCATGATCATGGGCGCCTCCATTATCACGGCGACCACCATCTCCGGCACGATGATCATGGGCCTTGGTCCCATCTTCCTGCTCCATGGCCGCAAGGGCATCAAGCCGACCACGGTTGGCTTCATGCTCGCGTTCTGGATCGGCATGATCTTGGGCATCTGGGACGTGGTCAATGCGTCGTCCCTTTCGTTCATGAACATTGGCACGGGCAAGTACGCGAACTTCCTGGGAGTGAACTTCTGGGGCGCGCTTCTGTGCTGGATTGCCTATATTGTCCCTGGTGTTATTGCGGCACGCCAGGAAAAGGCTGCCGGCATCGAGCCTACGTGGATGGGTCTGACCGACGAGCAGATAGCCGAGCGTGAGCGCGCCTTGCGCGAGGCAGACCCCGAACTGCTCAGCGTCGTTGCCAAGATCGAGGCGGAACGAGAAGAAAAAGTGGCCGTGTAGCCACTGGCAGGCGGGCAGCAGCAAAACACTGCCGTGCTCGTAACGCAGCCTGGGGTTTCGGCTGGGCAACGCGAACTGCCCACTATAAGGCAAACTAAAGGTGCAGCTGTGTCGAATGGCTGCATCTTTTGTTGTGCGTTACAAAAGCGTCTGGTGAGAGGTCGGGGCGTATAATTATGGGCGGCGAGCGCCAGAGATAGTAGGTCGGTAGCCTGCCGCCTTCGCCAAGAAAGGAACGTAACTCCCATGCTTTTTGCCAACATCGACATTCTCGACGAAAACCTTGACTACCAGAAAGCCCAGTTCGTGGGTGTGGAGGGGGATGCTATCACGTATGTGGGAGCACAGGAACCCGCAGACGTTGCCCGCTTTGGAGAGCGTTATGATGGGAGTGGCAAGCTGCTCATGAGCGCGTTTTACAACACGCATGCGCACACTCCCATGACGTTGTTGCGCGGCTATGCCGAAAACCAGCCCTTGCAGCAATGGCTCAACGAAACGGTGTGGCCGTTCGAAGGCAAGATGGAAGGCGAGAAAGGCCACCATTATTGGGGCTGTATGCTCAGCCAGGCAGAGATGCTGCGTTATGGGATGGTCAGCTACACGGATATGTACTTCGTTACGGATGAGCGGTGCCGTGCGACCATGGAAGCGGGCATGAAGGCAAACCACTGCGACAGCGCCACTATGTGCTTCGTGGAAACAGACTACGACACGCTGCCCGTTGCGGAGCTCAACAAGAAGCTGTTTGCGGAGTATCACAATGCGGGCGACGGGCGTGTGAAAGTGGACATGTGCGTCCATGGGGAATACACCACCCCCCAGGGCATGATCGAACGTTGCGTGGCAGAGGCGAAGGCGCATGGCGCGGGGCTTCATGTCCATATGTCGGAGACCAAAGCCGAGCATGAAGAATGCAAGGAACGCCACAACGGTATGACGCCTGCCCAATGGTTCGATTCGCTGGGAGTGTTCGACGTTCCCACAAACGCTGCGCACTGCACGTATGTCGAGCCTGACGACATTGCGCTTATGGCCAGCAAAGGGGTCAGCGCAAGTTTGAACCCAGCGTCGAACATGAAGTTGGCCAGCGGATTCGCACCGGTGCAGGCTATGATTGACGCAGGAGTGAACTGCACGTTGGGCACCGACGGCATGGCGTCGAACAACACGCACAACATACTGCAAAGCGCCTACTTGCTGGCATGCTTGCAGAAGGGCTACGCGCTTGACCCTGCAATCATCGCGCCAAAGGAAGTTCTGCAGATGCTTACCGTGAACGGTGCGCGCGCCCAAGGCCGCGAAGACTGCGGTGTGCTTGCTGTGGGCAAGAAGGCGGACTTGGTGGTGTTCGACATTGACACGCCATGGATGTGCCCGGTCTACGACATGCCCACCAACCTGATCTATAGCGCGAACGGCGCAGATGTCGTTTTGACCATGTGTGACGGAGCGGTGCTGTACAAAGACGGCGAGTACGCCACCATCGACATCGAAAAGACCAAGCACGAGGTCGTGCGCTGCGTGGGCGAAGTGCTGGAAGCGCTGCAAGAGGGGTAGTCGTGCGCGGGGGACGGGCGCAGCTACAGTTCCAGAGCGCGCAGCGTGCCTTCCACAAGTTTCGTTGCGTTTTCTCCTGCGAGCGCATACACCCGCGCGATTTCCTGGTCGAAGGTCGACTCGTTGAGCCCTTCGGGCCTCAAACCTGCGGCGTAGTTGCTGATCATGTTAAGCCCGAGCACCCTCATGCCCACGTGGCGCGCCGCGATAACTTCTTCGCACATGCTCATGGCCACCGTCGAAGCACCCCACGTGGCAAACATGCGTATTTCAGCAGGCGTTTCAAAGCTTGGTCCAGGCAAACCTAGGTATACGCCTTCTTGTGCGTGGATGCCCAGTTCGGAGGCAACGTCAAGGGCCGTAGTGCGCAAGGCGGGGTCGTAGGCGTCCTCCATGCTGAAGAAGCGCGGGCCCAAGCCAGGCGCCTGATTGCCCACAACGGGATTGCGGCCCATGAAGTTGATATGGTCGCTCACAACGCAGAAATCGCCTGGTGCAAGGCCTTCCGCGATACCGCCTGCGGCGTTGGTCGTGAACAGCACCTGAGCCCCAAGGCGACGTGCGAGCCAAACCGGGAAGGCAACCTGCTGCGCCGTATAGCCTTCGTACCCATGGAAACGACCTTGCATGGCCAACACGCGTTTTCCACCGAGTTTGCCGGACAGGAATCTGCCCACGTGGTGGCCAACCGTCGACTTGCACAAATGAGGGACGTCGGCAAACGGCACGACGGCAGGCTTTTTCATCTGCTCCGCAACATGGTTGAGGCCGCTACCAAGCACAAGGAGAACCTGCGGCTGCTTTTTCCCCATGCGCGAGCGCAGGTAGTGCTCTGCGTCGTTCAAACGACGCTGCAGTTTCGTCTGTTTCGCGCGCTTAGCCATGGTACGTCCTTGATGTAGAGAGAGCCGAGTGAGCTGCACCCACGATAGTGGCTCGCCGTTCAGAATCTGTTCACTACTGTCATTCTCGAACGAAACGTTGCTTTCGTCTGCATGGTTTGTGGGTCGATGCGGCAGGTTCGACCTCGAATCCATAATGCATAGCTTACTGTAGGTGTTTGTGCGTGCTCCCCAAAACAAATCATAGAAAAGACCGACAAACACTCGCTTTCTTAGACGCACGTGTCCAATGCCGCAGCATATAAGCAAAATAGAGTTTCAACATGCGTGTGGGTATTTCCCTAATCATGATAATTAAAAAAGAGTTTCTCTCGGCAGAAAACCTTGCATTTTGAAAGCTACGGAATACAATAACGAGTCGCATCGATGATTTCTGCCTTGTTCGATGCATCGTTCTGCGCGTCACCACGTATGTGGTGCAGCTTGCGTATTCTAGCAAAGCATAATTCTGCAGTGCTCAGCACGTTCTGTCTACCAAGCAACGGTAGCCAGATAGTGCCGCAGGCACATTTGATGGTGCCCGAATAGGGAGTAGGGCACCCAACCGGTCCTAAGGGAGGACAACATGAAAAAGATTTCTCTATTGGCAATGACCCTTGCACTGGCAGCCGGCGTGCTGGCTGGGTGTGCTTCGGGCGGCGACACGGGCGCGAGCGCTTCCGCCTCTGCCGACACGGCTGCGTCTGCATCCGCTGCTGCATCCGCCGACACGGCTGCAACTGCTTCCGCCGACACGAGCGCATCTGCCGCAGCTTCCGCCGACACGGCCGCATCTGCATCTGCCGCTGCTTCCGCCGACACGAGCGCTTCCGCTGCCACCAGCTCTGCTGCTGCTTCTAGCGCTGCCACCAGCTCCGCCGCCTCCAGCGCCGAAGCCACCACGGGCGAAGACCCCACTCCGGACAACCCCATGGTGGTCGACAAAGAGAAGGGCGAAATTCGCTACATGGGCTTCGTTGACGGTGCCTATGTGGGCGAATCCGCTGCCGAAACCCGCCACGCTGTCGTGTTCGAAGGTGGCAGCAACGGTCAGAAGACCATCATTTCCGGGTATGGCGACGAAAAGGAATTCTATCAGGCATGCATCGACCTTGGCTGGGAGCCGGGCAACAACCTGACGCTTGAGAACCAGAAGGGTGGCGAAAACGCTGCAACCATCGAAGGCGAAAAGCTCGAAGTGACCATTCGCTGGGATGGCCAGGACGAAATGCCCATCTGGGATTGCATCGAAGCTGCCAATGGCGACACGCGCGAAGCTGACTGGCGTTTTGGCGGCAACATCGACCGTGCTAACGAGAAGAATACCGGCTGCGTGCTCTGCATCGACTCCTGCGCGGTGGGCATCGTCTCCAACGCTGCTTGGCCGTCTGGCACGACCGACGCTGACGGTGTCACCTACTTCCGCGGCGTTGCCGACAAGCTGCCTGCTGACGGCACCGACGTTATCGTGACCTTCCGCAAGGCTGCTTAATTAAAGCGCCTTGAATCCTCCCCTCCCTAGGGTGCCCCTGCTGTTTGGCAGGGGCACCCGCCCGTAAAGCTACCTCGAAGGTTTGGAGAAATGAGAAAAGTTACCAAATACGCTTCATTTGTGTTTAACTCACTATGCTGGGCGCTGATGGCAGGTGTGATCCTGTTCAGCAACACCAAGCTCCACATGATGTTCAACGTCGGCTGGGTGTTCTGGGGCGTCCTTATTCTGGGCATCGTCCTGCTGTGCATCTTCATGCGCAAGAGCGAGTACGGTATTGGCCACCGCGGATCGTTTGTTAGCTTCACAGCTATGATTCTTACGGGCCTGGTATACATCGGCCCCAATGCCGGTTGGTCAATTATCCCTGCCAAGATGATCCGCGAGGGTATTAGTGCGGTGCGCCTGCCGTTCCCGGTTATCAACACCGTTTTGATTATCGCGTTTGTGGTTCTTGGCGCCATTCTGATCTACGGTGCCATCAAGGATCCGAAGCCATTGGCGGTCGATCCCGACCCCGAAAAGGCAAAGGTCGAGCGCACGGGTCGCATTGCCCGCTGGATCGCCTACGCTGTGCTGGCCATTGTCCTGATCATTTGCTCGTGCGTGCCTTCCATTCGCGAGCAGATGGGGCAGATTTTCAAGATGCTGTCTTCGGGCGACATCGATGCCGTGGTTGCATACCTGCGCAGCTATGGTCCGCAGGCTGCCGCCGTGTCCGCTGCCCTTATGGTGCTGCAGTCCCTGGCGGCCCCCATCCCGGCCTTCATCATTACGCTGTCCAACGCGGTTGTGTTCGGCTGGTGGCAGGGTGCTATTCTGTCCTGGTCTTCGGCAATGATCGGTGCGGCTCTGTGCTTCTACATTGCGCGCATCTTGGGCCGCGACGCCG